>JAKAMP010000121.1 GCA_021812865.1 Bacteroidota bacterium
ACCATCTGACGAGCGTATGGTGGACGTGTGGCATCTCATCCTTAGAAAACCTCTCCAGAGATCGGATAAAGATCCGGTCTCTGGCTCGGGTGACGAAATTCTTCAAAGAATTGTTGAGATCAAGAGCTGGAAAGGATTCTTTCCTTCAGCCTCGAGCAGCGGGTTATAGCGGTACAGCGCCCAGTATCCGGCTTTCACAGCGCGTTCCTGTTCTTCCTGGGTTTTGCCCATACCTGCGCGGATGCCATGGTTAATACAGGGTGCATAGGCAATCACGATGGAAGGACCAGGATAGGCTTCAGCTTCCCTGATGGCCTTCAGGTACTGTGCCTGGCTTGAACCCATGGCCACTTGTGCAACGTAAACATAGCCATACGATATAGCCATCATGCCCAGGTCTTTTTTCCTGATTTTCTTTCCTGAAGCAGCGAATTTGGCTACAGCTCCGGTAGGGGTAGATTTTGAAGCCTGACCGCCGGTATTGGAATATACTTCCGTATCGAGTACCAACACATTCACATCTTCGCCTGAAGCCAGCACATGGTCGAGTCCTCCATAACCAATATCGTACGCCCAACCGTCACCTCCGAATATCCAGATGGATTTCTTCACGAGGTACTGTTTCAGCTTGAGGATTTCTCCGGCAACCGGATTCTTTTCAGAAGCAAGGGCTTTCAGAACTTTTTCGGAAGCAACTTCGGACTGGGCGGCGTTATCCTTTCCGGCAAGCCATTCGGTGAAAGCTTCGCGGGTAGCAGCCTGGATGTCCTGTCCGAGTGCAGCCTTCATAAGATCATTAATACGGGAACGCAACTTGTCATTACCAGTGGCAATACCCAGGCCGTATTCGGCATTGTCTTCGAAAAGTGAGTTGGACCATGCCACACCTTTACCGCGGTTTCCAATGCGATAAGGAGTGGAAGGAGCTGAACCGCCATAGATGGAAGAACAGCCCGTTGCATTGGCAACGATCATTCTTTCGCCAAAGAGCTGGGTAACAAGCTTGATATAGGGGGTCTCACCACAACCAGCGCATGCGCCAGAGAATTCGAACAGGGGCTGTGCAAACTGAGTATTCTTGACAGCTGCATCCTTGGGCAGCAGGGTATCCTTATAGGTAACATGGCCGGAGAAATAATCCCAGCGTTCCACCTCGCCCATCTGGGTTTCCAGGGGTTTCATGATGAGTGATTTTTCCTTGGAAGGGCAGTTATCAGCGCAGTTGCCACAACCGGTACAATCGAGTACGCTTACCTGGATACGGTAATTGAGTCCTTCAAGCGCCTTGCCATTGGCTTTGCGCAATTCGGTGCCGGCAGGTACGCCCTGGGTTTCCTTCCCGTCGAGCAGGAAGGGACGGATACAGCCGTGAGGACAAACGAAAGCGCACTGGTTACACTGGATACAATTGTTGGCCTGCCATTCCGGAACATGAACGGCAATGCCACGTTTTTCAAACTGGGTGGTTCCTGCCGGGAAGGTTCCATCTTCCATTCCCAGGAAGGCGCTGACGGGCAGATCATCACCTACCATCCCGTTGATGGGTTCTACCACTTTCTTGATGAATGCGGGAATATTGCGGGTGTCTTCAACCGCGTTTACCTTAATGTTTTTCCATTCGGAAGGAATGGCAACCAGTTCAACCTGTCCGCCCTTTTCAATGGCATCCATGTTCATTTTCACGATCTCTTCACCCTTGCGACTGAACGATTTCTTCACAGCTTTCTTCATATCATCGATGGCGAGTTCGTAAGGAATAACCTCTGAAATCTTGAAGAAAACAGCCTGCATAATGGTATTGGTGCGGTTGCCAAGTCCAAGTTCCTCTGCAATCTTGGTTGCATTAATGATATATAACTTGATATCGTTGTCTGCCAGATATTTCTTGATATGATCGGGCAGGTGTTTTTTGGTTTCCTCTGCATCCCAGATACTGTTCAGAAGGAATGTACCGCCCTTCTTTAGCCCCCTGAGCATGTCGTATTTGGGAAGATAAGAGGACACATGGCAGGCGACAAAATCGGGAGAGATCACCAGGTATGGAGCCCTGATGGGGAAATCGCCAAAACGCAGGTGGGAAGTGGTAACGCCGCCTGATTTCTTTGAGTCGTAGGCAAAATAAGCCTGGCAGTATTTATCGGTTGCCTCACCAATGATCTTGATGGAATTTTTGTTTGCCCCCACTGTACCATCTGATCCGATCCCGTAAAACTTGGCTTCGAAAGTGCCTTTGGACACAACGCTCACTTCAGGCTGCAAAGGAAGGGATTTGAAGGTAACGTCATCCACAATGCCGATGGTGAACTGGTTCTTGGGTTCCTTCATCCTGAGGTTTTCGTATACGGCAATGATCTGGGCAGGAGTGGTATCCTTGGAGCTCAGGCCATAACGGCCACCCACGATGAGAGGAGCGCCGGTTTTTCCCTGGAACAGCTCAACCACATCGAGGTAGAGGGGATCGCCGTTGGCGCCGGGTTCTTTAGTGCGGTCGAGAACAGCAATTCGCTTAGCCGATTTGGGCAGTACGTTGAAGAAGTACTTGCTGGAGAAAGGCCTGTAAAGATGAACGCTGATGAGCCCCACCTTTTCTCCCTTGGCGGCAAGGTAATCGATCACCTCTTTGGTGGTTTCCGTTACGGAACCCATCGCCACGATAATGTTTTCGGCATCTTTGGCTCCGTAGTATGTAAAGGGATGATATTCCCTGCCGCAGATAGCCGACAACTTCTGCATATAGTCTTCCACGATATCGGGAACTGCATCATAGAATCGGTTGGCTACTTCGCGGGTCTGGAAGTAGATATCAGGGTTCTGTGCGGTGCCGCGGGTAACTGCATGATCGGGACTCAAAGCCCTATCGCGGAATTCCTGGAGCGCCTGCTGGTCGAGCAGCCCGGAAAGATCTTCCATCTCGCTGCTTTCCACTTTCTGTATCTCGTGTGAAGTGCGGAATCCGTCGAAGAAATGCATAAAAGGCACCCTCGATTTGATAGCTGCCAGATGGGCAGCGGGAGCGATATCCATAATCTGCTGAACGCTTCCGGTTGCCAGCATGGCAAAGCCGGTCTGGCGGGTGGCCATCACGTCGCTGTGATCACCAAAAATGGAAAGAGCCTGGGCGGCAAGACTTCTTGCAGTAACATGGAATACGGCAGGAAGCAATTCCCCGGAGATTTTGTACATATTGGGGATCATAAGCAGCAATCCCTGGGAAGCAGTATATGTGGTGGTGAGGGAACCCGACTGGAGGGAACCGTGAACGGCGCCTGCAGCGCCGCCTTCGCTCTGCATCTCAATTACTTTTACCGGGTCTCCGAAAATGTTTTTGCGGCCATTGGCAGCCCACTCGTCGACATTCTCAGCCATGGTCGAGGAAGGCGTAATGGGAAAAATAGCAGCAACTTCACTGAACATGTAGGCAACATGCGAGGCAGCATAGTTGCCATCACAGGTTACAAAATTCTTCTTCTTTGTCATGACAATATAATTAAGTAGTTAACTAACAATAAATTAATTAAAAAAAAGAAAGTACAAAATTAGAATAATTCCCTGTGATTATTTTCTCAGCCCACTAATATAGAGCGATTATAAATAAACGGAAGATCGTTATTCCGGAGCCCGAAATTACAGCAAGTTGATAAAACCGACCCATTTCTAACAGGTGATTTATGTCACTATTTTACAAAATAGAAAGCATTTAAATAGGAACATAGATACCATTGAACCACGCCATGCACTGAAGAAAAAGCAAACAGGCAATCGCTTGCGCAACAGCCTGTCCGATTTGATTATGAATCTTATAAACTATTCACTGTTCATGGAAACCAGGAATTCTTCGTTCGACTGGGTTCTGTTTATGCGGTCGCGCAGGAACTCCATAGCCTCGATCGAATTCATATCACTGAGGTAATTCCTGAGTATCCATAAGCGGTTCATCATTTCTTTATCGAGCAGAAGATCTTCTCTACGGGTGCTGGATGCATTGATATCGATGGAAGGATAAATACGCCGGTTGGTCAGTTTGCGGTCGAGCTGCAGTTCCATGTTGCCGGTGCCTTTGAATTCTTCAAAGATCACATCGTCCATTTTCGACCCTGTCTCTGTAAGGGCGGTTGCCAGGATGGTAAGCGAACCGCCTCCCTCGATATTACGGGCTGCGCCGAAGAAACGCTTGGGTTTCTGAAGGGCATTTGAGTCTACACCGCCCGAGAGTACTTTACCCGACGCAGGGGCTATGGTATTGAATGCCCGGGCAAGCCGTGTAATGGAATCCAGGAGAATAACCACATCGTGTCCGCATTCCACAAGCCGCTTAGCCTTTTCAATAACAATATTGGCTACACGTACATGCCTTTCAGCCGGTTCGTCGAATGTGGAAGAAACCACCTCAGCCTTTACATTGCGCGCCATTTCAGTGACTTCCTCCGGACGTTCATCAATCAGCAGGATGATGAGGTATACCTCGGGATGATTGGCCGCTATGGCATTCGCAATATTCTGCAACAGAATGGTTTTACCGGTTTTGGGCTGGGCCACGATCAATCCCCTCTGTCCCTTCCCGATAGGAGCAAACATATCTACCACGCGAACAGAAAGATTATTGGTGGTAGGCCCTACCAGCTGGAATTTTTCGTTCGGAAACAGGGGAGTAAGAAAATCGAAGGGTACGCGGTCACGGATGTAATCGGGACTGCGGCCGTTGATTTCCTCGACTTTAATCAGCGGAAAATACTTTTCACCTTCCCTGGGCGGACGGATGGATCCTTTGACTGTATCGCCGGTTTTCAGACCAAAGAGCTTGATCTGCGATTGAGAAACATACACATCGTCGGGGGAATTGAGATAGTTGTAATCAGCGGAACGCAGGAACCCGTACCCATCGGGCATCATTTCCAGAACACCGGTACAATCAATCACCCCTTCGAAGTCAAAATAATTATCCTGGCTTTTCTTTTGCTGATGTTTTTTCTGGTAATCGAACTTGTCCTGTCTTTCCTGGGGAGGAGCCTGAACCGGGGGAACCTCAGCCTGAGCCATGGTTTCTTTCACTTCTTCAGTTTCAGAGGGCAGAATGGTTTCGGTTTCATCGATGAGTTCCTTTTCGGGTTCTGCCGCCAGGGGAATTAACAGGTCGTCAATAGTATCGGGCGGACGGTTTTCTTTCACTGGCGTCTGAGGGGGCCTCTGGTAGGAAGGCCTTTCATGATAATGCCTTTCGTTTGAAGGTTTTTCTGACAGGGTTCTTTCAAATGCAGGCCGTGCCGGGTTGGTATTAGCTGGCCGGTCGGCTGGTGGTCTTTCGTTCTGCAGGTGGGGAACCTGGTTGTTTTCAGAAGCAGAACTTCCCTGCGATGAATTATCGCCGTTATTCGGTTCGAAAGGCGTGAATTTACGGGGTCTGCCTCTTCTGCCTTTATGATCGGTCTGATCGCCGGGAGCCTTTGTTTCCTGCTTCTTCTTGTTTTCGTTGGTAAGTACAGCCTGCTGATCGAGAATTTTATAGATCAGTTCCTGCTTCCGAAGGGCTTCGATCTTTTTCAGGCCTAGTTCTTTTGCAATCTCTCTCAATTCAGGCAAAAGCTGCTTGTTCAGTTCAAGGATATCGTACATAGAAAATATGATAACAAATTAAAATTGATATGTAAGGATGGTAAATTCAAGAAAACACCTGATGAATTGACTTTCCCTTGATGGAGAAATAGAAGATTCTGTAATAAAGTTTCTGGGAGTTAATAAACTATGCAATGGGAAATTCACTGCAATGTTAAGGAATTCACTTTGAATACCAAAAAAAAAACTAAAAAATTTTCCAACCTTGAGAAAAAACCATTTAAATTTCTATACCTTTAAGTGGGGTATCAGCATCTTGCCCGGGAAGATTAATCATGTTAGCCTTCAGGGATAAATGGGTTACTGGCAGGGAGGTTGCAATGTTCCCAAGAGTCGTTCATATTCACCTGTTAAACCGACACCATGCGGCAGCTCAAAATATCCAAACAGGTTACCAACCGGGAAACCCCTTCCCTCGATAAGTATCTGCATGAGATCGGAAAAGTGGAGCTGCTGGGCTCCGAAGAAGAAGTTGAAATTGCCAAGCGTATCAAAGCTGGCGATGCAGAAGCACTGAACCGTTTAATTAAGGCCAACCTCCGGTTCGTGGTATCGGTTTCCAAACAATACCAGAACCAGGGACTCACCTTGTCTGATCTGATCGACGAAGGGAACCTGGGCCTCATCAAGGCAGCCATGCGGTTCGACGAAACCCGGGGCTTCAAATTCATTTCCTATGCCGTTTGGTGGATCAGGCAGTCCATTCTTCAGGCTCTGGCCGAACAGGCCAGGATCGTAAGACTTCCCTTGAACAAAATCGGATCGATTAATAAGATCAACAAAACCTTTTCAGAGCTCGAACAGAAGTTTGAAAGGGAGCCGACTGTGGCTGAAATCGCAGGGGTTCTCGAAGTTGCCCCTGAAGATGTGAAGGAAGCCATTCGTAATTCAGGCAGGCATATCTCCATGGACGCCCCTCTGCCCAATGACGAAGAAACCAACCTGTATGATGTGCTAACCAACCCGGAAGCGCTGAGTCCCGACCGTGGACTGCTCACCGACTCCCTGAGGAAAGAAATCGAAAGGGTTTTATCAACCTTAACACCGCGTGAAGCCAATATCATCCGTTTATATTACGGACTGAACGGGAAACATGCCCATACCCTGGAAGAGATCGGTGAGGAATTTGGTCTTACCCGCGAAAGGGTACGCCAGATCAAGGAAAAAGCCATCAAAAGACTTAAAAACTTCACCCGAAGCAAACTACTCAAAACATACCTCGGCTGAACTGTCCGGTCTGCATTTATATTTCGTTTTCATTGGTGATATCCTGAACAGGGCAATAACGGGAAAGCATTTTCGTGTCATTTGTGCATCTATTTGCCTATTTTTGCAAATAACAAACCAGAAGCCATGGCAAATATCATTTCCCCATCCATCCTCAATGCAGATTTCGGTTGTCTGGAGCAGCAGATCGGGCTGATCAACCAGAGCGAAGCCGACTGGCTTCACCTCGACATTATGGACGGGGTGTTTGTGCCCAATATCACCTTTGGTTTCCCTGTAATCAGGCATATCAAGAGACTCTCGCAAAAGCCGCTGGATGTGCACCTGATGATTGTTGAGCCCGACAGGTACATAGAAGAGTTTCACCAGCACGGAGCCAGCATACTCACCGTGCATTACGAGGCCTGCCGGCACCTGCACCGCACCCTGGAACACATTAAATCGCTTGGCATGAAGGCGGGCATTGCCCTGAATCCGCATACCCCCGTTCACCTGGTCGACGACATTATCCAGGATGCAGACCTGGTACTGATCATGACAGTAAATCCCGGATTCGGCGGGCAGAAATTCATTGCCCATTCCCTCGAAAAAGTCAGAAAAATGAAGGAAATCATCCGGAATAAAAATACCCATACCGTGATAGAAGTTGACGGAGGCGTGACCCTGGAGAATATGCCCGGCCTGGTTGCCGCAGGTGTAGATGCTTTTGTGGCAGGAACGGCGGTATTCAAATCGGATGATAGAT
>JAKAMP010000122.1:0-2318 GCA_021812865.1 Bacteroidota bacterium
CGGCGACGTCCTTGAACGTCACACGCGGCTGGTCGCGGGTCATGCGCTTGGCCTTGGCCTTGCCGAACGACATGACCTTGGAGTTGCCGCCCTGCATCTGGTTCAGGAAGAAGAACATCACGAACAGGTCGGTTGAGACAAAAAATCCATAGGCGCCCAGGCTCAGGAACAGGATCAGGAAAAAGAATTCCTTCACCTGTACTTTTATTTTCCAGGATACCAGAATGCCGGCCACCACCACCATGGCTGTAAGCACAATCAGGGCAAGGGATATTCCGTCAACGCCAATCCTGAAAAATATATGTAGCGGGGCAAACCACGATACGCTGTGCTGGAAAAGCAAGGCGCTGGTATCGCCGGCATTACGCAGTTGCACGTACTGAACGGTCACCCATAACGAGTACAGGAGCTGAATAACGCTTCCCGTAAGGGCTACCAGCTTGATGGTGTTTTCCTTCTTCACCAGAACAATGCCCAGCGAAGTGAGGAAAGGAATGATCAGTAAGAAGGATAATGTATTCATTGTTTTTACATGAATTTAATAACCAGGATGGCAGCAATCACAATTACTCCGCCGAGGAAATACATTGCATAGCTTTGCAGGCGTCCCGACTGCATGCCTTTGATCGCTTCAGAAACGGTGGCCGAAAGAGATGCCGTGCCGTTCATCAGTCCGTCAACCACATTCCGGTCGAACCAGGCTGCCGGCCGGCCAATAAGGTTAAAAATCACCTTTTTGGTCACAAAGAGGTAGATCTCGTCAATGTAAAACTTGTTGTATGCCCATTGGGCGAATTTCCCAAATGCCCGGGTGGCCCTTTCCGGACGGTCGCTCTCTTTCAAATAGAGGAAAGCGGCAATGGCAATGCCTCCCAGTCCGAGGGCCACAGGCACGATTGAAAACAGCAGGTGAACCGGCAGTTTGATGGCAGCCCCGGTGGCGCTCACAAATGAACCGATAGGGATGAGTCCGGCAAGGACTGCTCCGGCGGCCAGGAAAATCAGCGGAAAGTTCATGGCCCAGTTACCTTTTTCGTGGCTATGCCCGTCATGATGCACTTCTGCCGGTTTGTACCAGAAAATTCTGAAGTACAGGCGGAACATATAGAATGCGGTAAGCCCGCTGGTTATCAGGCCTAGGATATATACCGGCATATTTCCGTGATAGGCTGCTGAAAGAATGGCTTCCTTGCTGAAGAATCCTGCAAAAGGAGGAATCCCGGCGATGGCAAGACATGCCAGCAGGAAGGTGATATGGGTAATGGGAAGCGATTTCCTCAATCCGCCCATGTCTTTCATCTCGTTGCTGTGAATGGCATGGATCACTGCACCAGCTCCCAGGAAGAGCAGTGCTTTGAAGAAGGCGTGGGTGAACAGGTGAAACATCGACGCGGTGTATCCTTCGTCATGGCCTTCACCCCAGCCGGCTACGCCAAGGGCAAACATCATATAGCCGATCTGCGAAATAGTGGAATAAGCCAGTACACGCTTGATGTCGGTCTGGGTAGTGGCGATCACAGCCGCAAAGAAGGCCGAAAACACGCCGATATAGGCGATGATGGTCAGCGCATCGGGTGCTGAAATGGAAAATACCGGGAACAAACGGGCAACCAGATAAACACCGGCAACCACCATGGTGGCGGCATGGATCAGGGCCGAAACCGGCGTGGGGCCCTCCATGGCATCGGGAAGCCATATATGCAGCGGAAACATGGCCGATTTACCAGCACCGCCCATAAACACGAGTAGCAATGCCCAGGAAAGTGTCGATAATCCAAGGAATCCTGCTCCTGCAAATGAGGCGAGGTAAGGTGAGCCAGTCTGGGTAAGTCTGTCAATGAGGGTTGGAAAATCAAGCGTACGGGCGCCGTAACTGAGTATCAGGATGCCCACCAGGAATCCCAGGTCGGCAAAACGGGTCACGATAAACGCTTTTTTTGCAGCAGCCACTGCAGAAGCCTTGGTAAAGTAAAATCCAATGAGCAGGTAGGACGAAATACCCACCAGTTCCCAGAAAATGTACATCTGGAAAATATTTTCTGCAATGACCAATCCCAGCATCGAAAAGGTAAAGAGAGACAGGTAGGCATAATACGTATTGAACCGGTACTCCCCATGCATATAACTAAGGCTGTAAATATGTACCATGCATGAAACCAGGCTGATCACCACCAGCATCATCACCGAGATTGGGTCGAGCATCAGGCCCATATTGATCGAAAGATCGTTGCTGAAGGTAAGCCAGGAAAACTGCAGGGCAATATGCCTGGTGTAAGCGTCGCCAACTTTTCCGAATTCAAAAAAGTATCCGTAGGCCG
>JAKAMP010000122.1:2328-7474 GCA_021812865.1 Bacteroidota bacterium
AGCAAAGCCGTCATCACGAGCGAAAAAGTGGCAATGCTGCCGGCCAGCCTGGTGCTGATCTTTCTCGATGAGAGCGCCAGGATCACAAAACTTGCCAGCGGGAATGCAAGAACCAGTATGGATGAAATATCGTAATTCATACGTTTAGAATTTCATGGTATTCGTGTCTTCAATATCAATGGTGTTGAATCGCCTGTAGAGGTTGATGACGATGGCGATGGCGATGGAAACCTCGGCCGCGGCAATGGTAATGATGAAGAGGGTAAAGAATATCCCTTCCATCTGGTGGGGAAAGAGGTACTTGTTGAAAGCAATGAAGTTGATGTTGATGCTGTTCAGGATCATTTCAACCGCCATCAGCATCGTGATGATGTTACGGCGTGAGAAAAATCCGTAGATGCCCAGGAAGAAAAGGGCGGAACTGAGGATCAGCAAATGGGAGAGGGGAACTTGTTCCATGGAAATGCTGGTTTATGAGATCTTTGTTTTTTCGTTTTTCAATTTATTCCACCTGCTAGGCATTGGGACTCTGCGATTTCTGGCTCTTGTCCTTGATGGCGATCACAATACTTCCCACGAGCGCAGCAAGCAAAAGGATACTCACTACCTCGAAGGGAAAGGCATAACCGAATTGCTGGTAGCTCAGCAGTTGTATCCCGATATTTCTAACAGTGTGTTCAATGGGAGCAACACCGGCAGGGGAGAAGGCATGGTTCAGAACCACCCAGCCTGTGAACGCCAATCCGGTCAATGCAAGAAGGGCTGACCATACTATCCTTTTGGGCAGCTGGCGGGGAAGTTTTTCTCCTGCCTGGTGGGTGAGAAAGATGGAAAAGATGATCAGCACCACGATACCACCCACGTATATGATGATCTGCATGGCCGCGATGAACTGCATGTCGAGCAGAATATAGATGCCTGCAATGCCGATCAGGGCCAACAACAGGTATACGGCTGCCCGGAATATCATGCGGGTGAATACGGTAAGCACGCCAAAGGTCAGGATCAACCCGGCAAGTATGTAAAAAATAACTGCAGAGGCGCTCATTTTGCTTTTTTCTCTTTAAGTTTTGAACCTGGTTTATTGAGTATCCGGATAAGTTGCTGCCGGTTGTACACGCTGTGCTCAAAAGCATTGTTCATGATGATCGCTTCGCTGGGACAGGCTTCCACACATTGTCCGCAGAAAGTACACATGCCGATATTGTACACCCATTTGTCGATGATTTTTCTCTTCTTGCCATCGGGAAGCTCTTCGGTAGCCGTAATGATTTTGATTGAACCGTTGGGGCAGGCCCTTTCACAAAGGGTACAGCCTGTACAGTTGTGTTCGTTGTTTTCATCATGGGGCATGATCACCTCACCCCTGAAATGTTCAGGAATGTATAGGGTCTTCCTGTTTTCAGGATACTGCTGGGTGAGTATCTTCTTCGGGTGCCAGAAATAATAAAGGGTAAGCCGCATCCCGGTGAAGAGCGAGGCAAAAGCCCCCAGCATGTTTTTCAGATAAGTATATAAAGCTTTCATGAATCCTTGAGTTCTTGGTTAAAAATGCCAGCCCATCATGGTGATGAATGCAGCGAGAATAAGGTTGACAAGGCTGAGGGGAAGGAGGTATTTCCATTCCAGTTGCAGCAGCTGGTCAATGCGCATGCGCGGGAAGGTCCACCTGAACCACATTATGATGAATATGAAGAAGAAGACCTTCAGGAAGAACCATACAATGCCGGGGATGAAATTCATAATGTGGTTGAATCCTTCGAGATTGCCTATGTGAAGAGGCATCCATCCTCCAAGGAACACTGTTGCGCCGACCATAGACACGATGAATAAATTGGTGTATTCGGCCAGGAAAAACATGGCGAACTGCATGCCCGAATATTCGGTATGGAATCCTGCGGTGAGTTCCTGTTCTGCTTCGGCAAGGTCAAAGGGGGCACGGTTCAACTCTGCCGTGCTGGCAATGGTGAAAGTAACAAAAGCAATGATTGCAGGAATATGCCCCTTGAATATCCACCAGCCGTTTGCCTGCGACATGATGATGTCGTGGGTGGAAAGGCTTCCGGCCATCACGATGATCGCCAGCATGGATAATCCTGCGGAAAGTTCGTAGCTCACAATCTGAGCGCCGCTACGCATGGCTCCCAGAAGGGAATACTTGTTATTCGACGACCAGCCGGCCATCAGGATACCAATAACGCCGATGGATGAGACAGCGGAGATGTACAATACCCCAATGTTGGGATCCCACATCTGTAACCCCGATGCAAAGGAAACAGGGGCTATGGCCATGAAACAGACTGCCAGCACCAGGTATGGCGCCAAACCGAACAGGAATCGGTCAGCTCCTAAAGGGGTAAGACATTCCTTCAGCAGAAGCTTTAACACATCGGCGAAAGCCTGGAGTGTTCCCCAGAATCCCACGCGCATAGGGCCCAGCCTCATCTGCATAAAGGCGGCAACTTTGCGTTCCATATAGATCATCACGATGGCCATGATCACCACCAGCAGGATTACTACCAGCCCGGCAATCACCAGCTCGGTAGCGAATACGCCTCCCGCGCCCATCAGGCCCGAAAGTTTCAGGTGTATCCACTGGGTAATATCTGAAAAACTGATCATTGATAACATGCTGTTGTTCTCTTATCGGTCAATATCAGGGATAATTAAGTCGAGGGTAGCCATGATCGCCACCAGGTCGCCGATTTTTGAGCCTATGGCAATAGGCCTGAGGGCGCCGAGGTTTGAGAAATTTGGCGTACGAAATTTGATACGGTAAGGCTTGCTGGTACCATCGCCCACTACGTACACTCCCAGCTCGCCCCGTGCCGTTTCCACCCGCTGGTAAAATTCACCGGCTGGAAGCTTGAGCACACCCTTGATCTTTTCCTGAAAGGGGCCTTCGGGAATATTGTCGATTACCTGATCGATGATGTGCATGGATTGCTTCAGTTCTTCGATCCTCACCAGGTAACGGGAGTAGCTGTCGCCTTTTTCCGCGGTGACCTCCCTGAAATCGAGCTTATCGTAACCGTCGTAAGGGTAATATTTTCTCACATCGCACAAAACGCCTGAGGCACGGGCAACCGGACCGGTACATCCAAGGGATATGGCCTGGTCTTTAGGCAGGTGGCCTATGCCCTGGGTCCTGGCTTTGAAAATAATGTTTCCTGTCAGCAGCTTGTCATATTCCTTGATATTCACCTTGAACTGGGCGATCAGCTCCTTCACCTTCCGCTGAAAATCGGGATGAATATCGTTGTATACGCCGCCCGGCGTGATGTAATTCATGGTGAGGCGCGTGCCACAGGTTTCTTCGAAGATTTCGAGAATCTGCTCCCTTTCACGAAAGGCATAGAAGAAGGGTGATACAGCGCCCAGATCAAGCCCGGCCGATCCCCACCAGAGCTGGTGAGAAGCCAGTCGCTGCAATTCGGCCATGATAATGCGGATGGCTTTTGCCCGGGGAGTGGCCTCTATCTGCAATCCTTTTTCGATGGCAAGCGAGCAGGCCTGGTTGTTCATGTGGGCCGACAGGTAATCCATGCGGCTGGTCAGGTATATGAACTGCCTGTATTCGAGCGATTCACTCATCTTCTCGATTCCCCGGTGGATATACCCCAGGTGAGGTTCAACGTCAAGGATCTGTTCCCCGTCGAGCTTGATCTTCAGGTGCAGAACACCATGGGTCGAGGGGTGCTGGGGCCCGACATTGAGGATGAACTCATCGGATTTGTCGGTCACCGGCTGTAATTGGTTCATTATATCCATTGCTGCATTATAGGCTTAAGATGTTCACATCGTCGCGGTAATCTTTCCTCAGGGGATAACCAATCCATTCATCGGAAAGGAAAATCCGGCGCAGGTTGGGATGGTTCAGAAAACGTATACCGAACAAGTCGAAAATTTCATTTTCATACCATTCAGCAGCCTGCCAGAGGGAAGCCACCGAATCAACGGATGGCAAATTTCTGTCGGCAAGTTTGACCTTTACCTCCAGGCTATGCTTGTAATCGCTCGATGAAAGATGATACACCACCTCGAAATATTCCTTCCGGTCAACGGCAGTTTCACAGAAGAGAAAATCGAAGCGCAGTTCAGCATCGTCATGCAACTTTTTGGCCACGGCAAACAATTCCTCCCGGTTCACCCACATTACAGTAAAATCGGTTGTTTCCCCGAAGGAAAAGGTCGGGAACCGCCCGGTCAGGGCAGTCCTGAGTTCCTCTCTGTTCATTTTAGTTCTTCAGTTTTCGGTTTATCAATCACGTATGCCCGGGAATGGCGAATTTTTTCCTGCAGGGCCATCATGCCGTGCAGCAGGGCTTCCGGGCGGGGCGGGCAACCCGGAACGTAAACGTCAACGGGTATGATGTTGTCCACTCCTTTAACCACTGAGTATGAATTATAGTAGAAGGGACCGCCTGAAATGGCACAGGCGCCCATGGCAATCACAAACCTGGGCTCAGGCATCTGATTATACAGGCGCTTAAGTACCGGCGCCATCTTGTAATTGATGGTTCCGGCTACGATAATCAAGTCGCTCTGTCGTGGCGATGCACGGGCAACCTCAAAACCAAACCTCGACCAGTCGTATTTAGCCGAGGCTGCCGACATCATCTCAATGGCGCAGCAACTGGTTCCGAATATCAATGGCCAGAGCGAATTGCTCCTCGACCAGTTGGCCAGTTTATCCACACCCGTTACGATAAAGTTGGTTTTTCCGGAATCATCCTGATAAATCTCACCCGGAAATGCAAGATTGTCCTGATTTACATCCATGACAACGCCTTCTTTTTATATGCATATAATAGTCCCAGGAACAGGACCAGTGTGAAGAATACAATTTCAACGAACGCTACAGGGCCCATCTGCTTGAAAACCACGGCCCACGGATACATGAATACTATTTCCACATCGAAGATTAGAAATACCAGGCAAAACAAAAAACAAAGAAACTAAAAATATTAAACCTATAAATATTTTTTTCATAGTGGAAGTTAAAGGAATCGAACCTTTATCTAAATTCACTCATCATTAAGGGACTCGACAACCCCAAATCAGAGAATTAAACCTCATAAAAGCCTAGAATTTAGAGAACCAATCACTCCCAGTCGAGTTTTTAAACTATTTTATGATATTAAGG
>JAKAMP010000123.1 GCA_021812865.1 Bacteroidota bacterium
TTATTGATACGCCCGGTCACTCCGATTTTGGCGGTGAAGTGGAAAGAGTGCTGAACATGGCCGATGGCGTGCTGGTACTGGTCGATGCTTTTGAAGGACCTATGCCCCAGACCCGGTTCGTACTGCTGAAAGCCTTAGAAATGGGACTGAAACCCATTGTGGTGATCAATAAGGTGGATAAACCCAACTGTAAACCCGACGAGGTGTATGAATCCATGTTTGAACTGATGTTCAGTCTCGATGCCAATGAAGATCAGCTTGATTTCCCTGTGGTGTATGGTTCTTCCAAACAGGGCTGGATGTCGGCCGACTGGCAGAAGCCTGCTACAGATGTCACCTACCTGCTTGACACCATCATAGAACACATCAAACCGCCGGTACAGGAACCCGGAACACTGCAGTTGCAGATCAGCTCGCTGGATTATTCCTCCTATGTAGGGCGAATTGCAGTGGGTCGTATTCACCGGGGAACCATACAGGCAGGCATGCAGGTTTCGCTGGTAAAAACCGATGGCAGGGTAGAAAAAACCGTGATCAAGGAGCTGTATTTATTTGAAGGTCTTGGCAAGGAGAAGGTAAAGCATGAAGTGCATGCCGGTGAAATTTGTGCTGTGCTTGGTCCGGAAAATTTTGATATAGGCGACACCATTGCCGATTTAGAGAATCCCGAAGGTCTCACACCCATTCATGTGGATGAGCCTACGATGAGCATGGTGTTCACCATCAATAACTCCCCGTTTGCAGGCAGGGAAGGGACCTATGTCACTTCCAGGCACCTACGTGAAAGACTTTACAAGGAAACGGAGAAGAATCTTGCCCTGAGGGTGGAAGATACCGATTCATCTGACCGGTTTTTAGTTTATGGCCGGGGCATTCTGCACTTGTCAATTCTGGTAGAAACCATGCGCCGTGAGGGCTATGAGTTCCAGGTAGGTCAACCCCAGGTGCTGATCAAGGAAATCAATGGGCAAAAGCATGAACCGGTTGAGGTGTTACATGTTCATGTGCCTGAAGCATTTTCGGGTAAGGTGATCGAAATAGTGAGCCGCAGAAAGGGCGAAATCACGCATATTGAGACCAAAAACGACCGCGTGGTACTGGAATTTTCTATTCCCGCCCGCGGCCTCATCGGCATTACCAATCCCATTCTTACCTCCACGGAGGGTGAAGCGCTCATCGCGCACCGTTTTAAGGATTATGAACCATGGAAAGGCGACATTCCAAGCCGTATCAACGGATCGCTCATCGCCATGGAGACAGGCACTGCCATAGCTTATTCTATTGACAAGCTGCAGGACAGAGGCAGTTTTTTTGTCGATCCCGGGGTGGAAATATACGAAGGTCAGATCATCGGCGAAAGCACACGCACAGACGACCTGGTACTCAACCTTACGAAAACCAAAAAGCTCACCAATATCAGGGCTTCCGGAACCGACGACAAAGCAGTAATCATCCCTGCAGTGAAATTCTCGCTCGAGGAATGCATGGAATATATCAAGGACGATGAATACGTAGAGGTAACTCCAAAATCGCTGCGCCTGCGTAAAATCATTCTCAACGAAAATGAACGTAAACGCAGAAAAAGATCGGAAGATCAGGGCTGATTAACTGCAGGACGGCCCCTCATAAAAACAAAATCAATGCGACTGATCCTTTGTGCCAGATCACAGGGTTACAGTCGCATTTTTATATGAGTACCTGTTAATCCTCAATGTTTTCCGGCACTTTAAATGACTTAGCGTATTTTTTACGCTAAGTTTGATTTTAATGTGGATTCGTCGTAATTTTCCCTCGGCAACCCACCTTATGAGGCTTAAGTTAAACCCGCATATTTCAGTCGATTGCGTTGTATTCGGCTTCGACAGAGGCAGTCTGAAAGTGCTCCTGGTGGAACGCTTATTTTCCGACGGGCATACAGGTGAAGCTTTTTCGGACTTGAAATTACCGGGAAGTCTGGTTTATGATAACGAGAACCTGGATCATGCTGCCTGCAGGGTATTAAGGGAACTTACCGGGCTCGACCATATCTATCTTGAGCAGTTGTCGGTTTTCGATTCCCCTGAAAGAACCAGCAGCGCTACCGACCGTAACTGGCTTCAGCATGAAACGGGCATAGAAATAGGGAGAATTATATCGGTGGCATACTTTGCCCTGATCCGGTTCGAAAAAATGATGGAACTGCTTTCCAGGATGAATCAGAAAACACATTGGACTGATGCACGGCATCCGGGACGTTTGCCCTTCGACCATAACATGATCGTGAGAAAAGGACTGGAACACCTGCAGACCAGGATGCGAATTGAGCCCATAGCCATGGAATTGCTGCCCCGGAAATTCACCCTCAGGCAGCTGCAGGAAGTATACGAGGTACTACTCGGCAGGGAAATGGACAACCGCAATTTCAGGAAAAAATTGCACCGCAATGGCTACTTTGTGCCACTGAATGAGAAGGAAAAGGACGTGGCCCATAAGCCTGCCCGTTTATACACCTTTGATAAGACCCGTTACGAAAGAAACAAAAAAGATTCGGTCATATTTTCAATTTAACTAATAGGATATGTATTTACTTGGATTCGATTTAGGCAGTTCTTCGGTGAAGGCAAGCATTCTGGAAATTGCTTCGGGCAAAAAACTTTCTTCGGCATTTTCTCCTTCTAAGGAAATGAAAATCACAGCGGTTAAGCCAGGCTGGGCCGAGCAGGATCCTTCCATGTGGTGGGAAAACCTGGTAAAAGCAACCCGGGAAGTACTCAGAACATCAAGAATTCAACCCTCTGCAATAGAGGCCATTGGTATCTCCTACCAGATGCATGGACTGGTAATGGTCGACAAGCATATGGATGTGCTGCGTCCGTCAATTATCTGGTGCGATAGCCGCGCCGTAGAGATTGGCAACAAGGCATTTCTCGAAATGGGCGCTGCCAGAATCCTGCCGTCCCTGCTGAATTCACCAGGCAATTTCACTGCCTCAAAGCTTAAATGGGTGAAGGACAATGAACCGGAACTGTACAACAAGATCTGGAAGATTATGCTTCCCGGCGATTATGCGGCTATGCGCATGACCGGGGAAGTTTTTACCACGGCATCCGGTCTGTCGGAAGGGATCATGTGGGATTTCAACACCAACCAGGTTGCTTCGGATGTACTCGATTATTATGGTTTTTCACCTTCAATCATTCCCCATGTTGTTCCTACATTTGCGCCCCAGGGCAAGCTCACTGCCGAAGCTGCCCGCGAATTGGGACTGGTTGAAGGCATCCCGGTAGCCTACCGGGCTGGTGACCAGCCGAACAATGCCTTCTCCCTGAATGTGCTCAACCCGGGCGAAATTGCCGCCACGGCCGGAACCTCGGGTGTGGTTTACGGCGTAAGCAGCGAAACCAGGTACGATCCACATAGCAGGGTGAACACTTTTGCCCATGTGAACCACACCCATATGCAATCCAGGCTTGGCGTTCTGCTTTGCATCAATGGCACCGGTATTCTGAATTCATGGCTGCGTAAAACCATGTTCGAAACATACGATTACGAGGCTATCAATGAACAGGCTTCGGAAGTTCCCATTGGCTCTGAGGGTTTAAGAATCCTGCCGTTCGGGAATGGCGCCGAACGCATGCTCGGGAATGTCAATACAGGCTGCACCATTGCCAACCTGAACTTCAATATTCACCGCAGGCGGCATTTTGCCAGGGCCGCACAGGAAGGAATTATCTTCTCTTTCAAATACGGCATGGACATCATGGAAACCCTTGGAATAAAGCCGACCATAATCAGGGCCGGAATGGCCAACATGTTCCTTAGCCCGGTATTCAGGCATGCATTGGCCGATCTTACAGGCGCCTCCATTGAATTGTACAACACTGATGGATCACAGGGCGCCGCCCGTGGTGCAGGTATCGGCGCCGGCATTTATCGTTCTGCCAGCGAAGCATTCGGAAACCTTGAAAAACTAGCCTCCGTGCATCCTGTCTCCGTGAATCTTCCTCCTCTTCATGAGGCTTACCAGGACTGGCTCGAAATTTTAAACAGACAACTGAAATAAACTCAACCGTAACTTAAAAAAGAAACCTATGGAATATCTGATCGGCAACAAAGAACATTTTCCCGGCATAGGGAAGATCAAATACGAAGGAAAAGACTCAAAAAATCCTCTTTCTTTCCGTTATTATGATGAGAA
Organism: Bacteroidota bacterium; assembly: GCA_021812865.1. GTDB lineage: Bacteria > Bacteroidota > Bacteroidia > Bacteroidales > JAAYUG01 > JAKAMP01. Next base: position 4,178 of record JAKAMP010000123.1, read on the forward strand.
CAAGGTGGTATTCGGGAAAACCCTGAAGGAACACCTGCGTTTTTCCATGGCCTACTGGCACACCTTGTGCGGAACCGGTGGTGATCCCTTTGGCCCCGGTACCAAAAAATTCCCATGGGATTCATCAAATGATATAGTAAACCGAGCAAAAGACAAAATGGATGCTGCCTTTGAATTCATGACTAAGATTGGCATTCCCTTTTACTGCTTCCACGATTTCGACCTGATCGAGGAAGGCAGCACCATTGCAGAATCAGAAAAGAGACTGTCCACCATGGTGCAGTATGCCACTGAGAAACAGAAAGCCTCGGGCGTAAAACTGCTGTGGGGTACCGCGAATGTATTCAGCAATCCTCGCTACATGAACGGCGCTTCAACCAACCCCGATTTCAACGTGGTGGCCTGGGCAGGAACACAGGTCAAGAATGCTATCGATGCCACCATCTCCCTGGGCGGACAGAATTACGTTTTCTGGGGCGGACGTGAAGGCTACATGAGCCTGCTCAACACCAATATGAAGAGAGAACTCGACCATCTGGGCCGCTTCCTTACCATGGCCAGAGACTATGCCCGCAAACAGGGATTCAAGGGAACCTTCCTCATCGAACCCAAGCCCATGGAGCCCACCAAACACCAGTACGATTTCGATTCGGCCACCGTTATCGGATTTCTCCGCCAATACGGGCTTGACAAGGACTTCAAACTGAATATCGAAGTGAACCATGCCACCCTGGCCGGCCATACCTTCCAGCATGAACTGCAGGTTGCAGCCGATGCCGGTTTGATGGGCAGCATCGATGCCAACCGCGGCGACTACCAGAACGGATGGGACACCGATCAGTTCCCCGTTAACCTTTATGAACTGGTGGAAGCAATGCTCGTGATTACCCAGGCAGGCGGATTCACAACCGGTGGTATCAATTTTGACGCCAAAACCAGGAGAAACAGCACTGACCTTGAAGACATATTCATTGCCCATGTTGCCGGTATGGACATGTTTGCCAGGGCCTTGCTGGTTACCCACGAAATACTCGAAAAATCGGATTACAGGAACCTAAGGAAACAGAGGTATGCCTCATTCGACAGCGGCGATGGTAAATCCTTCGAAGACGGCAAACTCACTCTCGAAAACCTCCGTGAAATAGCCATTAAGAACGGCGTTCCAAAACAGATCAGCGGCAAGCAGGAATTATATGAACAGTTGCTTACCATGTACCTGTAAGATACCTGATTGATCATACAAAAATGTAACCTTTAACCAAAACATTATGGCTTTTATCGATACATCTGCTAAAAGTTCCTCCAACGGGAATTATGGCAAGGGAAACCCGCTGTACATCATGCTGCTGACCCTGGTTGCCACCCTGGGCGGACTATTGTTCGGCTATGACACCGCAGTGGTCAATGGCGCCGAAAAATCACTGGTCGGACTGTACATTGCCAAAATCGTGAGCCCTGAAAATGCCGCGTATGCAATAACCATGATCGCACAGTACAAATGGATGGTGGTCTTCGCCTTTTACCTGGTAGCCCTCATCATTTCGGGTCAGCTTCTGAAGCTGCTCGGAAAAAATAAAGGACTGGTAAGTTCGTTGATCATCCTTGTGATCCTTACCCTTTGGGCCGTGAGCTATATTAAAAAGGCCGCGCCCACTGATACAGAGGGACTGCAAAACCTGGCCAATTCCGTGAAAGGGTTCACGATCTCCAGCGCACTGGTCGGTTGCGTCATAGGCGGTGCATTAGCCGGTTTCGTTTCCAAATCCATCGGGCGACGCAACGGACTGATCATCGCAGCCCTGGCATTTTCGCTGTCTGCTATTGGCGCCTGGAACCCCGAAGGACTGAATATCTTCGGCACCCTGCCTGTTTTCTCGTTCGTCATTTACAGGATCATTGGAGGAATTGGCGTTGGATTGGCATCGATGCTGTCACCCATGTACATTGCTGAAATCGCACCTGCAAATATCCGCGGTAAACTGGTTTCGTGGAACCAGTTCGCCATTATATTCGGTATGCTGGTGATCTACTTCGTAAACCTGCTCATTGCCCGATCGGGTAACGAGGACTGGCTTATTTCAACCGGTTGGCGCTGGATGTTCTTCTCCGGACTTATCCCCTCGCTTCTTTTCTTCATTCTCCTGCTGTTCGTCCCCGAAACGCCCCGTTTCCTGGTAATGAAAGGAGACGAGAATAAGGCGCTGAAAGTGCTCAACAAGGTTGCGGGTGAGGAAGATGCTCCCCGCATCCTGCAGGATATCCGCGAAACCCTTCACGAAACCAGTGTACCCTGGCTTTCTTACGGTTTCCTGGTGTTATTTATCGGGATATTACTTTCGGTGTTCCAGCAGTTCGTCGGCATCAACGTTGTGCTCTACTATGCAGCCAACATATTCTGCAACATGGGGGCATCCACCAATGCATCGCTGATCCAGACCATTCTCGTCGGATCTATCAATCTGATTTTCACTGTAGTGGCTATTTATAATGTTGACAAATTCGGCAGAAAGCCTCTCATGATCATTGGCGCCCTCACCATGGCCTTTGCCATGCTTGCACTGGGTTCCTGCTTCTACCTGAACAGCCTCGGCTACCTTGCCCTTTTCTTCATGCTGCTTTATACTGCAGGTTTTGCCATGAGCTGGGGACCGGTTACCTGGGTATTGCTTTCGGAAATCTTTCCCAATTCCATCCGCGGAGCTATGTCGATCGCCGTTGCAGCCCAATGGATTGCCAACCTGATTGTTTCATGGACATTCCCCAGAATGAATGACAACACCTGGCTTACTGGTCAATTCCACCATGGATTTTCCTACTGGATTTATGGTCTGATGGGTATCATTGCCGCAGTATTTGTATGGAAACTCGTTCCCGAAACCAAAGGCAAAACCCTTGAAGAAATGGAAAAACTTTGGAAAAAATAAGTCTTTTATGTATCCCGGAACCCTGTAATGCTTTTGCTTACAGGGTTTCTTTTTTATTCTCCGGGCTCTCTTCTGTTTTATTGCGATATACCTTATTTTTCAACAGGCTGCGCAAAGGATTGACTATTCGCTGGATCAAACGGGCATCTTCAGTAATGATTTCAGCAGTTCCCTGCATTTCCTGTCTGAATGGAAGCACCTTCCCGTAATTCGTTCGCAGGCTGTCGGGGAGGGCAATTTCTACACTATATATCTGATCGGAGGGTACCAGGGATATCCCCTCCACAATACCCCGTACCATACCGTATTCCAACCATGGGAAATCCTCAAACCGGATATATACTTTCTGCCCGGTCAACACCTT
>JAKAMP010000124.1 GCA_021812865.1 Bacteroidota bacterium
AGCAGGGCAAGCCATGCTTCATTACTGGACTGGTTTTCTTTCCTGAAGATCCTGGCTCCATGCAGGTCATTGTCTTTGTTGGAAATGAAATTCGTAATGAGAGAGGGTGAGATGCCCGATAACAATTTTTTCACATACGGGGCTTCCTTACGTGAGGCAGTGATAAACAGGGGGATATCCAGTTTTTTTATATTATCCTGCACAGAAAAGTGATCAAAATATTCGCCTGGACTGCAGGCTACCACTGCCGAAACATTGGCATTATCTGTGGCATAGATCAGGCAGAGGGAAGCCGAGTATGAACTACCGAAAAGGATTACCGGCTTATGCGAGAGATCCCATGCTTTCTGAACGGAAGCCCTGACGTCCTGCATGGCATCGTAAGGTGTAGGATCCAGCCCTTTGGAATGGGCATCGGCGGCGGTAAGGTTGGGCACATATCCTTCTTTAGCCCCATAACGAAGGTCTACTATCAGGCAATTATATCCAAGCTTCATGATTTTTGGCGCTATATCAGCATACTCGCCCCTGCTGGAGCCCGACTGGTGAAAGAAAATCACATAAGGATCGATGATGCCTGTCTTGTACAGATCGGCCGTGATCTGCACACCATCCCTGGCAGAATAGGTTATTTTTTGCTGGCCCCGGGAAGGCAGGCAAAGCAAAGGGAGGATGATGAACAGGAGGGTACGCACCGCCATATCTTATGTTTGAGAAATCAAATCAGAAAGCACTCCATACAAATGTATAAAAATATAGTTTTATTCAAGGAAACATCTATCCGGACAGGAATATCCATTCATCTGTTTTCGTAGGACTAAAAATCGAAAGGGTTAGTTCTTGCTCAAATTGATCCTGAAGGAATTAGCAACAGTGCGAACTTTTTCTTAATTTGCACTTAACCTAAAAATTCAGCCTATGAAAACCATTCGTATCGTTCTTCTTTTCATTTTGCCTGCATTTCTGTTCTGCAGTTGCATGAGCTCATCCCACAGCATGAAGTCGGTCGAAAACCGGATTGAATTTGTTAAAAATGATTTTGATTATTCCGACCAGGTTTCAGGGGAGGCCACCCAGGTGAAAATATTCGGAATAGATTGGGCGCGCCTTTTTAATAAAAAATGGGGTGAAATTTCCGGATCAGGGTATAGCATTGAAATACCCGTAATTGGGGCTTACCTTTCCAAAGGAGTGAATTCGTATGCCGTATTCAATATGATCAAGGATAATCCAGGTTATGATGTGGTGTTGTATCCTCAGTTCGAATCGCAGATTACGAATTTGATTATCCTGAAGGCCACCAAAGTGAAAGTGACTGCCAGACTCGGAAGGATTAAAAAATAGGGATAGGCTTACTAAACCCAATCGGGGTTAAATTGTCTTGAGTTTGAGGTTTAAGGTTTCTGGCATGTCTAACTATATTCTGACTATTACCTTGTCACCTTATTGCCAGTGGATATCTTTTGATTCATGGCCTCCTTCCTGTAACGCGGAGCCTAATTTTGCTTTATCCCTAAATGACTGAAGTTTGTTATCTTTACCTGTTATGAAGTTCCGTATGGTTTTGTTAACTCATTATCAAAGCTATGAACGTTCATGTTTCAAAATGGATGCAGCGATGGACACTGCTCCTGTTTGGTTTTTTCCTGGTCGGCTTGCCGGCAGGAGTGATTGCCCAGACTGATGCGGATTATTCATTGATCTACCTGCACCGTCTGAAAAAGTCTACCAATGCGGGAATAACCTATAGAGTGTTTCTGAATGACCAGAATGTAGGCAAGCTGGATGGAATCAATCTTGCCTTGTCGGACAACCCAAAGGAAGTATGGCTGGTAATCAAATGCACCCAGTCAGGAACAGTAACTTTGAGAATAAACGATAACCGGAATAATGAGGTGGATCGCACCTTTATCGAGGCTTCTCCAGGCATGCATTATTATCTGGCATTTGATCCGGCTGCCGGGTTCGGAGTCAAACCCATAAAAAAGCTGTTTGCGCAGGAAGGGCACGATGCATTCAGGGAAGTGTCGCAAAACGACATTGAATATTTTCCGAAAGGCATTAGAAAGCAAGTTTTGGCAGACCGGGTAAGAGATCTTCCCCCTGAAACGGAAAACCTCACGGTAAATATTGCCAATGAAGAGAAAACCCAAGATATTGATTTCCACCCTGACAGTGGACGCACGGGGATTAAAATGGAGACTAAAACCGGCACCGGATTTACCCCGGGTGTGAGTGCGAAAAAATTCTTTGCCTTGATCATCGGGGTGGAGGAGTACCAGGACCCGGAGATCAATGATCTTGACCAACCAGTAAAAGACGCCCGTTCCTTCTATGATGTGCTGACCAGTTACTACACCTTCGACCCGCAGAATATTGCTTACCTGGTGAATCCCAAGCGGGAAGAAATGACCAAAGCTTTGGACAAGCTGGTAGAAAAGATCACTCCCGACGATAACCTGGTGATTTTCTATGCCGGTCACGGGCACTGGGATGAGAAGCTGAAACAGGGCTACTGGCTGCCATCGGATGCCCGATCGGGCGACCGGGGTTCATGGTTTTCCAATGCCGATCTGAAAACCTACATTGGAGGGATCAATGCCAGGCATACGCTACTGATCACCGATGCATGCTTTGGCGGAGGTATTTTCAAGACACGGGAGGCTTTCCAGGATGCCCGGACCGACATCCAGGAACTGTATAAATATCCCAGCAGGAAGGCCATGACCAGCGGAACCCTTAACGTGGTGCCCGACAAGAGCGTTTTCATTGAATACCTGGTGAAACGGCTGAAGGAAAACCCCGAAAAATATCTTCCTTCGGAGCAGTTGTTTGCCAGTTTCAAAACGGCCGTCATCAACAACAGCCTTAACAATCAAATTCCCCAGTTCGGAGAGATCAGGGAAACGGGCGATGAGGGAGGAGACTTTATTTTCGTGAAAAAGCAATAGGGAAACTTTACGATATAAAAAAGAAAACCCCTGAATTTCCGGGGTTTTCCTGTATATATTCAGCGAATTATTCTTTCCTCACTAAGTGTTCTGCCAGAAGAATGATGTTGTTGTTTTTCATTTCAACCACTCCGCCCTCAATCTCAAAATATTGTTTTTCATCGGACTGGGTAATGACTTTTACCTGACCTTTTCCGATAATGGAAATGACAGGAGCGTGTTTGTGCATAATTTCGAAGGATCCGTCAAGCCCGGGGACCTGCAGGAGCTTCACCTCTCCGGAAAAAACCTTTTGATCAGGTGTGATGATTTCAAGAAGCATAAAGTACAGTTTATTTGGCTTCGGCAAGTAGTTTTTCGCCTTTGGCAACGGCATCTTCAATGGTTCCGACAAGGTTGAATGCGGCTTCGGGGTATTTATCCACCTCGCCGTTCATGATCATGTTGAAACCCTTGATAGTGTCTTCGATAGAGACAAGAACACCCTTGATACCGGTGAACTGTTCAGCAACCTGGAACGGTTGCGAAAGGAACCTCTGTACCCTTCTTGCTCTGTGAACCACCAGCTTGTCTTCTTCGGAGAGTTCATCCATTCCAAGAATGGCAATGATATCCTGGAGTTCTTTGTAACGTTGCAGCAATTCCTTGACCCTCTGGGCGGTTTCGTAATGTTCCTTGCCCACAACCTCAGGAGAGAGGATACGTGAAGTAGAATCGAGGGGGTCAACAGCGGGATAGATACCGAGCTCGGAGATTTTACGGTTAAGCACCGTGGTGGCATCGAGGTGGGCAAAGGTTGTAGCGGGAGCCGGGTCGGTGAGGTCGTCGGCAGGCACATAGATAGCCTGTACGGAGGTGATGGATCCGCGCTTGGTAGAGGTGATACGCTCCTGCATGTTACCCATTTCGGTGGCCAGGGTGGGCTGGTATCCTACGGCTGAAGGCATACGTCCAAGAAGGGCCGATACTTCGGAGCCAGCCTGGGTGAACCTGAAAATGTTGTCAACAAAAAAGAGAATATCGCGGCCGCCGCTTTTTTCATCTCCATCGCGGAACGATTCGGCAACGGTAAGTCCCGAAAGAGCCACGGTGGCTCTTGCTCCGGGGGGTTCGTTCATCTGTCCGAACACAAGGGTGGCCTGCGACTGAAGGAGCTGTTCATGATTGATCTTAGACAGGTCCCAGCTGCCGGCTTCCATCGATTTGACGAATTCTTCCCCGTACTTGATTACACCCGATTCGATCATATCGCGCAGGAGGTCGTTGCCTTCCCTGGTGCGTTCGCCTACGCCGGCGAAAACTGACAAACCGGAATATTTTTTGGCGATGTTATTGATCAGTTCCATGATGATCACGGTCTTGCCAACACCTGCACCACCAAACAGGCCAATTTTACCCCCTTTTGCATAAGGAATGAGCAGGTCGATCACCTTGATACCGGTAAACAACACCTGGGTCTCCGTGGTAAGCTGATCAAATTTGGGTGGGGCGTTGTGTACCTTGTACCCATTCTGCTTGCTCACTTTTGACATACCGTCGATTGCTTCTCCGGTCACATTCAGCAACCTGCCTTTGATCTGGTCGCCAACAGGCATCAGGATAGGGCTTCCGGTGATTTTCACCTTTACGCCCCTGCTCAACCCATCGGTCGAATCCATGGCGATTGCCCTAATGGTATGCTCCCCGATATGCTGCTGGCATTCAATTACCAGGGTTTCCCCATTACCGCGGGTGATTTCTAATGCATCGTGAATATTGGGCAGTTCTGCCCCTGTTTTTTCAAAGCTGACGTCAACTACCGGACCAATAACCTGTATGACTTCACCAAATATTTCTGCCATCTTCTGTAATGATTAAATTGAAAGGATTACAAATTTAATAGATATTCCATTCGGTCATGTTTAAAATCTAAGAAAAATTCAGCCGTAAATTTTTTTCAAGAAAGGACAAAATGAACCGAAGCTAGAGTATAAATGTAGAAAAAAGTTCAGTTGATTAAATTAAAAACTCTATAAAACAATAATATAAATCTAAAAAAATAAAGTAAAAGATTAATAAAATTATATAAAAAATTAAAAAGCAATAAAATAAGAAAATGAATTAAAGAAATCATTGAAATGGATTACTTCATATAAAATTTATAAAAGACAAATAAATAATAATTTAAGACTTTTCAGGAATTTGGGTCATGGCATATTCTGCCTGGGCGCTTTTGGTAAAGCTGGGATTCACGCCCAGGTTTCCCTGGATGGCCGATCCGTCGGTGATAAACATGTTTTTGTAACCGTGCACTTCGAAATTTTCGGCAATGACCCCTTCATGGCTGTCCGTTCCTATGGGGCATCCGCCAAGAATATGGGCCGTGGTGGGAACGTTGAAGAGCACCTCGAGAATGATATTCTGGGCAACGCCGCCGGTTTGGGCGGCATACCGGTGAAGCACTTTCTGTCCGCTTTCAATATAGGCAGGTACCTTTTTATTCTCGGAATTGTCGAGCTTACTTCGGCCACCCCAGATACCTTGTTTCCAAACCATTTTCATAGAATTGTCAATGGTTTGCATGACCAGCAGAATGACCGTATTATTGGCCCAGTTGTAATTGAGCAGGGTACGGACAAAGGCCACAGGATGCAGCAGGATATTACCGGCCATCTTGCCCAGTCTGACCCATCCCGGTCCGTTACCAGCGCTCATGTTGAAAAAGAATTTCAGGGCGCCCGACCTGTCGGGATACTTCACTACCTCTACCGAGGTATTCGCATCGGGTTGCATGGAAGAAGTAATGGCCACCCCGTTGTTCATCTTTATGCGGTTGCAACTGATGGCGCTCAGGGTTTCGGAGTTGGTTCTGAGGCTGTGTCCCAGTTTTGAAGACAGAGTAGGAAGTGTTTTGTACTTATATTTCTGTTTCAGCAGCAAGTCAATGGTACCAAGGGTTCCGGCTGCGATCACCAATCCTTTGCCGAGGTAAATGGTCTTTTGCTTCTTCAGGCTGCCCAGCTTCTGTGTATGAACCGTATAAAATTCACCATCGTGTTCCAGCTTCACAGCGCGGGTCTGTGCGGCAATCTTAGCGCCTTTCTTCTGGGCAAACCAAAGGTAATTCTTGTCGAGGGTGTTCTTGGCATTTTCGCGGCAGCCCACCATGCAGCCCGCACATTCAATGCAACCCTTTCTCAGGGGTCCTTCCCCGTTAAAATATGGATCTTTTTCCTGGTCTTTTTCCCCGAAATACACCCCCACCTGAACCGATTCAAAGGTATGTCCGCATCCCATGGTTTCTGCCACATCCCTGAGGGTGATATCTTCTGTGTTCAAGTGTGGAAAGGGTGTCCGTCCCAGCATTTTACCTGCTTTTTCATATTGCGGGGCCAGCTTTTCCTTCCAGTTTCCAAAGGGCTTCAGCTGCGGATTTTCAAAATAAGCATCAGGAGGAATCCTGAGGGTATTGGCATATACCAGACTTCCGCCGCCAACCCCTGTACCCGTGAGGATATTGGCATGACGTGTAAAGGTGAGCCGCTGGAATCCATAAAAACCAATGGCTGGCCACCACAAGTACTTTCTCAGGTTCCAGTTAGAACGTGGAAAATCTTTGGCCGAATAATGTTTTCCCTGCTCGATCACCAGTACGGAATAGCCTTTTTCGGCTAGTCTGAGTGCCGACACGCTGCCTCCGAAACCCGAGCCAATGATGATGTAATCATATATGTTTTCCATACGTACCGCAATAATGGGTTAAAAAATGCCTATCCTATACTGGTTGATTTCTTTCTCGAGGGCTTTCACATTTCCCCCGGTAACCTTGTCGAGCGTTTGCCAGAAAAGTTTCCCATGATTCTTGTGAACGGTATGAACCAGTTCATGAAGGATCACATAGTCGATCAGGTGATCGGGAAGCATGAGCAGGTGGAGAGAAAGGTTGATGCGGTTGGTATAGGAGCAGCTTCCCCATCGCGTACGGGCATTCTTGATAAACACATCCTGGTAGTTGAACCCGTGCAGGGCGGCCAGTTCCTTCACCCGTTGCGGAAGGATGGCTTTGGCCTCGATTCTCCAAGCCTCTTCAATAGCTTTATGCACGGCTACCTGTACTTTGGGATGGGAAGCCTCGGCAAAGGAAGGGTACAGTATCAGTATTTTGCCCCCATTCACCGAAATCTTAAGGGTTCTGCGATCGTGCTGCCGGAGTTCCAGGGTGTGAAAACGGGTTTTAAAGCGCGAAAATTCATCGAAGATTGTCTGCCGGCTTTCTTTTTTCAGCATTTCGGCCTGGTGCTGCCTGATCCATTTGGTTTTGCCCAACAAGAACTTTTCAGCCTCCTCCTGGGGAAGGAACGACGGAACCGTAACCAGCACAGGCTGTGAAGGTTTCACTGCGATTGAAATATACCGTGTATTGGGGCTTCTTCGAAACCGTACCTCGCCTATTTCCTTATAGATCAATGTTTTACTTTCCAACTGGAAGAGGGGTTGAGGTTTCAAATATA
>JAKAMP010000125.1 GCA_021812865.1 Bacteroidota bacterium
CGATCTAATCAGGCAGTGAGACGCAGTTTGGCGATTTCAGGATCAGCTACAGGGACGACCTGGCTGAGTGGCTTTCTGCTGAGAAATTCTTCTATTCCAATAACACAGATTCGCGTCCGCCCGATGAATCACGACTCAGGGAAATTGCAGGATGCGGTTCCTCACCGCTGGTAGTATACAGCGGTACAGGAGCCTATTTCCTCGATAAGCTCTCTGGCGGACTGTGGAGACTCGAGGTGATGCCCGATGCCTGGTGGATTGACGACCCATATGGACCTGTGAATCCGCATAAACAAAAGGCAGCCGTGAACCATGCAATTGAACACATGAACATCTCTCTTCCTGACCTGGGTAAAGGATTCACCGCCACCCCGGTAAACAAGGGAAATACTTATTCCCCTGTTGTGCGGAACGGGCAGTTCGACCTGATGCCGGGTGTATATCTGCTCAGACGAAACGATGTAAAGGATAAAAATGTAAGGAAAACTACTTACAAAAACATTACTGTAGATGAATATGTTGCGCCTTCTTCAAATCTTCAAGGAACCGTTTTATGGAATCATACACCTGCCACTTGCATTGAAGGGAAACCCCTGCAAATGGAGTTTGAGGCTGCTTCCCCTTATGCCATAAAAAAGATCGAGGCATCCATGAATAATGGCAACCGATGGAAGACCGTGGAAATGCAAGATCAAGGCAACCATTGTTTTAACGTAAATATTCCTTCCGAATTACTTGGGAATGGCTTTCTGCAATATAAAGTGCTGGTGGAGACCGATCGCGACACCACGGTGTTTCCTTCAGGCAGGAGAGGCAATCCATGGATCTGGGAAAATAAGGACAATATGGCATACAGCCTTTCCCTGCTTCCCCCGAATTCGCAGCTTATCTTATGGGATGCCGGGAATGACTGGGAAACTTCCCTGAAAATCTGGAACCGGAATGTAACCCTGGTACCGGATTCGGCCGGAAATGCGCTTCTGAATGCCCGTATTGACCGCTGGCCCCATTCCGATCCGGATGATCAGAGCGACCGTCAGTATGCCTTCACATTCTATTTTGGAGATAAGATCAAAGGCCGCCGGGATGAACTGATACAGAAAAAGAAGATCGGCATTATGGCCATAAACAACCTGCAGACAGCGCAGCCGATGGAAGTTGGACTTATTGACGGGAACGGCAGGGCAATGGCAGGAGAAGTTGAAATAACTCAAAACCGGAATGTATTTACAATTCCGCTTGAATCATTCAGGCCTGCGCCGTACCTGGTCATTCCAAGAGCGTTTCCCGATTTTCTGCCCTATAAGATTTTGCCGGACGGACAGAAGTTCGATTGGTCTTCAGCAGAAATCCTGCAGGTAGTGATTAAACCTGGAAAACAGGAAAGCGCTGATCTGGAAATTAAAAAAATATGGCTGGAATAACTTGCAACATATGAAACATTGTTATCGAGTTGAGCGAAAATTAACAATGACACCGACTAACAGTACCTATGAATAAAATAATGACCCACACCGTAATTTCCATAATTTTTTACCTTGGCTGGACAGGCCTGGCAGGATGCCATCATGCGGTTCCTGTTCCCCAGGATGAATTGTTCAACCAGGACTGGAAGTTTTACAGAAGCAGCGATACGGCAGTATTCCCTCCCTTTTCGGCTGAATGGGTGCAGGTTGTCCTGCCACATACGGCGCATCTTGAGCCTCTTACCGTTACCCACCAGTGGCAGGGCATTTGTTTTTACAAAAAGAGCTTCTCCACGGGAAGGAGTCTGGAAAACAAAAGCATCTCCCTTCAGTTTGACGGAGCGATGAATGTGGCCGATGTATGGGTAAACGGGAAGAAGATGATCCATCACCTGGGTGGGTATCTGCCCTTTGTGATCAGGCTGGACAGTGTACTTCGCTTTGATACCCTGAACACTGTTCTTGTTAGGCTGGACAACCGTGACAACCCGATAACCGGCCCGAAGCCATTGAAAATCCTGGATTTCAATATGTACGGTGGGTTATACCGGGATGTACACCTGATTGTGAAGGACAGGATTCATATAAGCAATTCGGTTCAGGCCAATGCGATTGCCGGCGGCGGGGTGTTCTATGCCACCACGTCGGCCAGTCCTGAGCAGTCCGGTTTTGTGATCAAAACACAGGTACAGAATGAAACAGGCAGTGCGGTTAGGATCAGCATGGTTCAGCAGCTTTATGATGCACATGGAAAGCTTGTTGTCAGCCTGAAATTAGATTCTGCCATGGTGAGCGGGCAAGGCTCAACGGAACTGACACAGACTGGAACCATTGCTCATCCAAATCTCTGGTCGCCATCCACACCCTATTTATATACCCTACAGACGAATTTATATGTCAACGGCCAACTTACCGATAACCAGTCCACCCGGGTTGGCATCTGCTCCATCCGTATCAGCCCGGAAGGCATTTGGCTGAATGGTGAAAAGACCTTTCTGACGGGAGTAAACCGGCACCAGGAATATCCCTACGTTGGCTATGCCCTGAGCGATGCCGATCAATACCGTGACGCATACCGGATCAAGCAGGCGGGGTTCGATTTTGTGCGCTGTTCGCACTATCCCGTTTCTCCCGCATTCCTGGATGCGTGCGATGAGCTGGGCATCATGGTGCTGGATGCTATATTAGGCTGGCAGTATTTTGGCGGTGAGGAATTTGAGAGGCTGGCGCTGCAATCGGGCCGGGAATTGATACGCCGTGACCGCAACCATCCCTGTGTGCTTGCCTGGGAATTATCGATCAATGAGACGGATATGCCCAGGTCGTTCACTGACAGCGCGAATAATATCGTCCATGAGGAATTTCCATACAGCAGCTGCTATTCCGCGGGATGGATGCGGCAATCTTATAATATTTACATTGAGGCCCGACAACATCGCAAGGGATTGTACCCTGAGAAACCTCTGCTGGTGAGTGAGTATGGCGATTGGGAATACTTTGCCCAGAATGCCGGTTTCAGGCAGGAGGACTGGAAAAATCTGCTGCCGGAAGAACGCAACAGCCGACAGCCTCGTTTTTCAGGTGAAAAGAGGATGCTGCAACAGGCTCTGAACATACAGGAAGCGCACAACGATAACCTATCAACTCCCGCCTTTGCCGATGCATACTGGGTAATGTTCGATTACAACCGCGGTATGGCCCATGAACAGGAATATTCCGGAGTGATGGATATTTTCAGACTGCCGAAATTCAGCTATTACTTCTTCAAAAGCCAACGCAGCTATTCTGCCAGGGATACGTTTTCCACACCGATGGTATATATCGCTTCCTACTGGCAACCCAGAGTCAGTAAAAATGTAAGGGTTTTCAGCAATTGCCAGGAAGTGGAACTGTTTGTGGACGGGAAATCAGCTGGCAGACAAAAACCCGATCAGAACAAGATGAGCATCAACCTGAATCATCCGCCCTTCACCTTCCATGTAACCTGCGAAAAGCCGGAGATTCTGAAAGCCATCGGGTATATCGACGGGAAAGCAGCGGCTGAATATATTTTGAGGACTGCAGGGGCGCCTGACCGTCTTTCCCTTATGACGGATATCTGCGGAAAAGCTACAGGAAAAAATGATCTCATCTTTATCTATGCAAGGATACTTGACCGGAACAATACTCTTGTTTTACAGGACAGCAGCGAAGTGAGTTTTAAGGTTGAAGGAGCCAGCATAACAGGACCATCAACGATTAAAGCCCAGGCAGGGATTGGTACAATCCTGATCAGAACCAGCCCTGAACCATCATGGATACGTATTTCGGCAACCTCCCGGGGAATAAAAGCAGATTCATTGAGCATCCATATTCAATAACTATAAATAAATTACTAACTATACCAACTATGAAATGGAAAACTTCTGAATTTCGAGTGTACACAATATGCATCATATTGTGTCTTACACTATTTGAATGGACTACAGTTTTTGCCCAGCAGGCAAGGGAAAGAACTGTTACAGGAAAGACAACCGATGAGAATAACCAGCCTCTGACGGGGGTTACCATTCTCGTTGAAGGGACCACTATTGGCACGGTTTCAGGCGCCGATGGCGGATTCTCTATAAGGGTACCCGGGGATAAAAACGAACTGCGTTTTTCTTTTGTCGGATATGAAAACGCGGTGCTTCGTGTACCGGAAAATAATATTCTCGATGTTCAGATGAAACCCAGTGCGCAGAGTCTCCAGGAGGTCGTAGTGATCGGCTATGGAACGCAGCGTAAGGGTGATCTAACCGGCGCCATTTCAAACGTCACCACGGAAGATTTCAACAAAGGCATTATCAGTTCGCCTGCACAGCTTATCAATGGTAAGATTTCGGGTGTGCAGATCATGTCGACGAGCGGATCACCCAATGCAGGCAATACCATTCGCATACGTGGAGGCGCTTCTCTGAATGCCAGCAACGATCCGTTGATCATTCTGGATGGAGTGCCTCTGGAAGACGGAGGAATCAGCGGCAACAGCAACAACTTTCTAAGCCTGATCAATCCAAACGACATTGAAAGCATAACCGTACTGAAAGATGCCTCGGCAACAGCCATTTATGGATCGCGGGCTTCCAATGGTGTAATCATCATCACGACCAAAAAAGCTAAAGATGGCAAATTCAATGTAAATTTCATCACTACCAATTCCCTGCAGGTGAAAACGAAACTGGCCGATATGCTCTCCATTTCCGAATTCAGGAATATGGTGAACACACAGGGTTCGGCTGCACAGAAAGCCTTGCTGGGGAATGCAAATACAAACTGGAATGACGAGATTTTTCACCCGGCCTATGGTACCGATAACAACCTGAGCCTGTCGGGCAAGCTGCTGAAGGTTCCTTATCGCCTGTCGCTGGGGTATTATAACCAGGACGGGATTGTCAAAACCGATAATTCGAAACGCTACACTGGGAACCTTTATGTGTCGCCGTCTTTTTTCGATGATCACCTGAAACTTTCAGCGGGATTGAAAGGAGCGCTGAACAAGAACAGGTTCAACAACGGAGTTGCCATCTGGGGTGGAGCAACCTACAATCCTACCCTTCCGGTATATTCCGGATCCAGCGAATTAGGAGGTTACACGGAAGCTATCGATGGAACAGGGATTCCCGTGACCTCGGCCGTGCTGAATCCTCTCGGAGCGCTCAATCAGTATCATTCAACGAGCGATGTGAACAGGGTGATCGGTAATGTTGACCTGGACTACAAAGTGCATTTCCTCCCTGAACTTCAATTCCATGCCACCGTAGGATATGATTATGCTGAAGGTAAAGGATCCGTGTATGTTCCAGAAACGGCCGCCCAGTATTATCTTACCGGAGGAAGGGATTATGGCTACGGGCCGCAGAAATTGGAGAACAAACTGCTGAGTACCTATCTCAATTATCATAAAGATCTTCTTTCGATTAAGAGCACCATCGATGCAACGGTGGGTTACGACTACCAGTACTGGAAAAGCACCACTCCTGCTTTTGAAGAACTGAATGTTGCAGGTAATGTACAGAGTTCTTCTGCTGCCACTGATCAGCGACACGTGTTGATTTCGTATTATGGCCGTCTGAATTATTCATTTAACTCACGCTATATGTTGACCACCACATTCAGACGTGACGGCACTTCCCGCTTCAGCCCAAGCAACCGCTGGGGTACCTTCCCTTCCGTAGCCCTTGCATGGAGGATATCGGAAGAATCGTTCATGAAAAATTTTAAAAGCCTGAGCAATCTGAAACTCAGGGCCAGTTACGGCGTTACGGGTCAGCAAGACGGGATAGGCAATTACAATTATATCCCGGTGTATACCCTTAGCCAGACCGGCGCACAGTACATCTTTGGATCGGATATAATCAACACCTACCGCCCGGAAGCTTATGTGGCAGACCTGAAATGGGAAACAACCAAAGCATATAACCTTGGGCTTGATTTTGGCTTTTTCAAAGACAAGTTTTCAGGATCACTGGAATATTACTCACGGAAGACCGAAGACCTGCTAGCCACCGTTCCGTCACCTGCAGGCACCAACTTCGAGAAGACAATCCTTACCAACGTGGGGAATGTGGACAGCAAGGGATATGAGCTGACCCTGAATTTCACCCCGGTAAACAACAACGACTGGACCTGGAATCTCAGTTTGAATGCCAGCTGGCAGAAACAGAAGATCATGAATCTGTCCATTATCAAGGGATCGGCGATCACAAACACTTCCGTAGGTCCTACCATCGACAGCTATTACTTCCAGGTTCTGACCCAGGGATATGCTCCATACATGTTTTATGTATACCACCAGTTATACGATGGAAACAACCATCCCATAGAAGGTGCGTATGCAGACCTGGACGGCAACCACGAAATCAACTCGGCCGATCTTTACCGCTATCATTCGCCTGCTCCTGATTATATATACGGTTTCAGCACTTCGGTGAGATATAAAAACTGGAACCTGAGCACCAACCTGCGGGCCAACATCGGTAACTACGTGTATAACGGTATGTCGATGAACACAGGAGCATTTGGAACGATGTCGTACAACTCCTACCAGCTCAACAACCTCAACCGGAGTTATCTAAAAACCGGATTCCAGAGCCGGCAGTATCTTTCGGATTATTACGTTGAGAATGCCTCGTTCCTGAAGATGGATAACTTAGTGCTGGACTACAACTTCGGGAAGATTTTTAAGGATTGCGACCTGAAGGTTACTGGCATGATCCAGAACGTATTCACCATCACAAAATATACCGGGGTCGATCCTGAAGTGCCTGCAGGCATGGATAATTCGTTCTATCCCCGGCCAAGGGTGTATTCTTTAAGTCTTGGCCTTCAGTTTTAACCCTAAAACGATCTAAAAATGAAAAAGCTATTATATATCATCTTTATTTCAAGCCTGGCATTGATCTGGGGCTGTACCAAGGATCTGAACCAGTACCCCAGAATCCAGGAAACCTCAATGTCTGTCTATTCCAACCCGGCAAATTACATCAAGGCGCTGGCAAAGTGCTATGCTTCCTTTGTTACAGCCGGACAGGAAAAAGGCGGAGCAGATCCCGACCTGAGCAGCAATATGGGCTACGATTATATGCGTTGCTACTTCAATATGCAGGAAGCCGGCACGGAAGAGATCGGTTCAACCTGGATTGAAGGCGATAACATTGGCAACCTTACTTATCTCACCTGGGATGCAAATGATCCCTGGGTATCGGATATGTATTACCGTTGCTACTATTCTATATCGCTGTGCAACGAATTTCTGAAAAATTGTACCGATAATGCCATTTCGGGTTTCACAACGGCGGAACAGAGCGAGATCAAAACCTACCGGGCCGAAGCTCGTTTCCTCAGGGCAATGGCCTATTATCACGCCATGGATATGTTCCATAATATCCCTTATGCCGACGAGAACACTATTGGAAGCTCAAAACTGCCTGAACGGTGGACGGC
>JAKAMP010000126.1 GCA_021812865.1 Bacteroidota bacterium
CTTATGGCTTTATCACCCTGGCGGTGATGTTGTTTTTTGCGGGGATGATATCGCTCCTTGAACTGAAAAACATGGGGCAGTCTGTAGAGAAAGCGCTGAATAAGGACTTCATCTCTATGTCGGCATGTCAGCAAATGCTGGCCTCCATTAACGATTGTCATCACGGAATGCTTATGCTACTGGAAGATGATGAAAAAACCGGCAGGATGGAACTGGCTGCGGCAGACAGCAACTTTATGCGGCAGCTGAAAAGTGCAAGAGAGAATATTTCCATTCCAGGAGAAGACACCCTCATTAATTCCATTGAGAAGTTGTATATGTCGTACCGCATACTCTGGCAGACGCCCCAGAATGGTATTGATGAATCAAAAAAATTCAAATCGTTCTATAATGAGGTAAGCAGCGATTATTTCATGCTTTTAAACAAGATCGAGAAACTGAGGACGCTGAACAGACAAAATTTATACAATACTACGGCTTCGATCAAGAACATGGCACGAAGGGCTATCATGCCCGGCATTGTTGCCATTGTCGCAACCATTGTTTTTGCATTTATCTTCAATTATTTCATAGTACATTACCTGGTCACTCCCGTTCAGAGAATTTCCAAAGGAATCGATGACTTCACCGCTTACCAGGTTCCCTTCCGGATCAACATAGAAACCAATGATGAACTGTTGAAACTGAAAACTTCAGTGGAAAACCTGATTAATAAATTCCGTTTGCTGAATAAATAACAAAGAAATGCGGACCTCAGTCATTCTCCGGTATATCGGATTTATCTTGTTGTTTAATGCAGCCTTTCTGTTTATTTCGTTTCTCCTGTCCCTGATTTATAATGACGCCGGCACTTTTCCACTTCTTTTCAGTACCATTATATGTTTTCTCTTCGGTGCATTCCCCATGATTTTTGTACCCAAGGCGTTCGACCTGAGTGATAAGGAAGGATACGTGATTGTGGTGGTTTCCTGGCTGCTTTCATGCCTTGTAGGCATTCTTCCATACGTTCTGTACGGGGGCGAGTTTACACTTACCAATGCATGGTTTGAAAGCGTTTCGGGATATACCACCACAGGTTCAACTATTCTCGATAATATTGAAGCGGTTCCCAGGAGCCTTCTTTTCTGGAGGGCTTCTACTCACTGGCTTGGTGGTATCGGAATTGTGGTTTTTGCGCTTCTTATCATTCCGTCCATCGGCAACATCAAACTCACGCTTTATAAAAGCGAAATGTCATCGCTTGCGGCAGGCACCTTCCAGTTCAGGGCTAAAACCGTACTATCCCTTCTTGTCTATGTTTACGTAGGGCTTACAGTCGCTGAAATCCTTGCCTTGTGGGCGCTTGGAATGAACCTTTTCGATGCTGTATGCCACTCCTTCGCCACCATAGCTACCGGCGGATTTTCTACCAAGAACCTCTCCATCGCTTATTTCAACAGCGTACCCATCGAGGTGGTAATCCAGGTATTCATGGTATTGTCGGGTATCCATTTCGGCATCCTCTTCCTGGCCTTCTCAGGGAAACAAATGAATATTTTCAAATACACGGTTGTACGGTATTATATCCTGGCCATAGTTGTTGCCATTCTCCTGGTGGCCATCGATATCCATGGAAAAAATTACCAGTCCTGGGGTGAGAGTTTCCGCTATGCATCATTCTCGGTAAGCGCACTCACCACCACCACCGGTTTTGCCAACTGCGATACCTCCAACTGGCCATATTTTTCCATATTGATCATGATCTTCATGATGCTCCAATGCGCTTCCTCCGGATCTACGGCCGGAGGCATCAAGGTGGACAGGATGGTTATTTTCTGGAAATCCATTCAGCGGCAAATCCGTCTGCTTCTCCATCCCAATGCAGTGATTCCGCTTAAGATCGACAAAATGATGCTTCGCGACGAAACCGTTGACCGTGCCGTAGCATTCATCCTTCTTTACGTGGTGATCGTATTCATCTCTGGACTGCTGATAACGGCTATGAATGTTGACGGACTCACCGCCTTCACAGCCAGCGCCACTTGTATGGGTAATGTAGGGTGGGGATTTGGCAACATCGGCTCAATGAGCAACTTTCATGATCTCCCGGAGCTGGCCAAATGGATCCTGTCGTTCGATATGCTTCTGGGCCGTATGGAAATCTTCGGACTGATTCTGATTTTCCTCGTCAGATTCTGGAAAGATTAAAACCTGGAACAGGAAAGCCAGATTATCCGATATTCTTTCTCAATAGACCAAAAAAAGCATGCAACCCGGCGATATCCCTCTTTTCTATCAGCCGGATCAGGTTGTCCAGGCTTTCATGAATATCTTTCACCTGCTCAATGGTGTATGGGTTCAGAAGAATTTCCGACAACAGGTAATCGTCTTCTGACAGCAATCCGCGAGCAATATTCAGGTGTTTTCTGAAGGTAGTCCCCGGTGCCTCCTGCTTCTTCATGCAAGATGCAAACACCATGGTAGACGAGAATGGCACGGAAAGGGAATAGGCCGTGGTGCGGTCGTGCTCATCGAAGGTATATTCGTAAATATTCAGGTGAAAATAGGCATAAAAATCATGAAAGAACTTTTTCCCTTCTTCATCTGACTCCCTGATGATGATGGCATTTTCATTGGCCAGATCCCGGATATTTGCGAATGTAGGCCCGAACATGGGATGGGTAGAAACAAAACGCCTGCCGCTTGACAGGTAGAAATTCCTGAGCCCGTTTTTCACGCTGGTAATATCGGACAAAATGCATTCCCTGGGCAAAACCGGTAAAACTTCCATAAATGCCTCATTAGTATGCTGAAGACTCACGGCATTGATGAGCATATCCGGTGCGAACTGTTTTATCTCTTCCAGGCTCGTCAAACGGTGTGTTTTGAAAAGGTATTTCAGTTTTAACAGGTCCTTATCATACACGGCCACATCATGGTCCAGGCATAGCGATTCAATAAACCATGCACCCATTTTGCCTGCGCCAAGCACTAATATTTTCATCCTGAATTGCTTTTAATATGATTTAATCCATTTCCTTGGTTTCAACTGTTCCAGCAGCATAAAATCTGCGAGTGCGATCGCCGTGATCGATTCAGCAACAACAGGCACGCGCAGGGCAATGCATGTATCGTGCCGACCCTTTATTTCGAGATCTACCATTTCTCCTGTTTTGAAATTCATGGTATGCTGCGTTCTGGAAGTGCTTGAAGTAGGTTTTACCGCGATTCGGAAAACCAGTTCATTCCCGTTGGTAATCCCCCCGTTTATTCCACCGGCATAATTGGTCGCTGTATGCCCGTCTGTACCTGTAAATTGATCATTATGTTCTCTGCCATACATCCTGGCTGCGGCAAAGCCCGATCCGAATTCGATGCCTTTCACTGCAGGAATGGCAAAGGCCAGATGACTGATGACCGATTCGACGGAATCGAAGAAAGGTTCACCCAGTCCCACGGGAAGTCCTCCAGTCCGGCATTCGATTATTCCGCCGATGGAATCGTTCTTTTGCATAGCCAGTTCAATCGATTTTTTAATATCCTGCATTCCTCCCGTCTCAATAAGCCTGGCTTCTGTAACCGCCGGGTTGATGATTTTTTTAGCCACCACGCCAGCAGAAACCAGTCCGAGGGTAAGTCTTCCGGAGAAATGCCCCCCACCCCTATAATCCTCGTAACCGCCGAACTTTTTCGAGGCCGTAAAATCGGCGTGCCCGGGCCTGGGTGTTTCGCGTGTAAAGGTATAATCGGACGATCGTGTATTCGTATTTTCGAAAATAACCGTTAAGGGGGCACCGGTGGTTTTTCCGTTGAATACTCCCGTGACGATCCTGGGTTCATCATCTTCATGCCTTGGAGTGGTACCCGCAGCACCGCTTTTGCGCCGGGAAAGGTCGGACAGAAAATCATTTTCCGTCAGGTCAATTCCGGCCAAGCAGCCATCGATCGTCACGCCCACCAACGGA
Organism: Bacteroidota bacterium; assembly: GCA_021812865.1. Lineage (GTDB taxonomy): Bacteria > Bacteroidota > Bacteroidia > Bacteroidales > JAAYUG01 > JAKAMP01. The sequence continues at coordinate 3,945 of JAKAMP010000126.1, forward strand.
CCGTGTGATTCACCGAAAATGGTTATCCTGAATATTTTTCCGAAACTGTTCATGGTTATTCCTGGTTAATCAGCTGAATGATTTTTTGCAGATCGTGGTAACTATATTGTCCGGGGGCAGTATCGCGCATGTTTGAAGGGGAGGCAAAAGTGAACTCCGATCCGAGGTACAGCCCGGCAATACGGGCAAACCTGCCTTTTTCGCCCATGCTTATGATGACCTTTTTCCCGTTCTTCCTATGAAGGTCAATCAGTCGCAGGTTGTCTTCACTTTCATTCACCATACATGCGATTTTCACTACATCGCCCTGCATCTCTGTACATCGGTCAAATACCCGGTCGAGATCATCTGTTCCCGGAGTCTCAGTAAAGTTATGGTAAGAAATGATTACCCCGCATTGATTTTTTTTGGCAACCCTCATCAGGTTGTCCCGGTAACCCGGAGGAGAATCCAGTTCAAGATCGATCATGGAAGCGCCGGCCTCGATTGCAGCCTTCATGCTGGCTGAACGGTAATTGTCGCCATGTTTCCCCGGCCTGAAGGTAACTATACACCGGGTGGCCGCCTGTACCAGCTGCTGTACCTGTTCCAGGGTGAAATCTGCCGCATCGAGCCGTAGTTCAACAAAAGGAAACTGCCGCACCAGTTCCAGGCTCTTGCTGAAGTCGGGCTCTGCAACGCTAACACAGATCATGGATATCGTTTTCAATTTCCTGGAAAGTAAGTTGTTTGGTAAATGCCGACCCGATTCTGTCGCAAAGCACAAAGTGAATCCGGTCATTTTCTTTCTTTTTATCTTTGTGCATAGCCATAAGTATCTCCTTCTCGCTAACAGGAGCCTCAGTTGGCAGTCCGGTATCCCGGAGTACCTTAACCAGGGCATTCATCTGTAATGATGAAAGGTAGCCCAGTTTCACCGATAATCGTGCCGCCATGACCATTCCAATGCCGATGGCTTCGCCATGAATCATGCCTGTCAGTTTTTCGATGGCATGACCAAAGGTATGTCCGAAATTGAGCAGCCGGCGTTCGCCCCTTTCCCGCTCATCGGTCTGAACCACAGAGGCCTTGATTTGCACTGAACCTTTTACCAGATGGTGTATCACTTCCGGGTCCTGCTGAAGAGCGTCCTTAACCGACCGGCTGAAGTAGTCAAACAGAGCGCTGTCACGGATCATGGCCGATTTGATGATCTCCGCAAAACCGGCAACAAATTCCTGCCTGTCAAGCGTTCTCAGGAGGGCATAATCACAAAGCACAAACTCTGGCTGGCGAAATACCCCCACCATATTTTTGTACCCCATGAGATTAACCCCGTTTTTACCTCCCACGCTGGCATCGACCTGTGAAAGGAGGGTTGACGATACAAACCCGAAATGCAGTCCTCTCATATAAACCGATGCCGCAAAGCCCGACACATCGCATACGATACCTCCACCAAAGCCAAGAATAAAGGTGGAACGGTCGGCTTCATATTCAAGGAACTTTGAAAGTACCCTCCCGACGGTTTCCAGGTTTTTTGCGTTTTCTCCCGTCCCGATGATCACCACAGGGTAATGATCAATATATTTTCCGTAGAGTGAATTGACCTTCTCATCGGTCACAATGATCACACGATCGTGCGGAAGGTAGGCCGGAAGATTGGATATGCTCTCTCCCAGCAACACCGACGAATAGTGATTACCGGTCTGTATGGTAATTTTTTCCATTCGTTCAGTACAGTTCATTTATGTTCAACCTTCTGATTTCCATTTTCCCCGTTGGACTTGTTCATGATCTTTGTCTGGTGGTTGATGGATTCCTGGTGAATGGCCTCATAAAGCCTGGTTACAAATTCCTCGCTCAGACCCTTCATCAAGCCCTGTTCCATTCGTTTGGTAAGAATTTCGTCCCAGCGTTTGGTCTGCAGGATGGTTACATTGTTCGTTTTCTTGTATTCCCCTATCTGGTCGGCAATGCACATGCGCTTTTCAAGGATGTTCATCACCTGGTCGTCGTACAGGTCGATTTTCTCTCTGAGTTCTTCAAGGGTAAGGGATATGGAACTATCCACATCGGAATGTCTAAGGATCAGCTTACTCAGGAGGAGCTTCAGATCGGATGGGGTGAGCTGCTGCTGAGCATCGCTCATGGCCGCCTCGGGGTTAATATGCGATTCGATGATGATACCGTCGAAATTCAGGTCCATGGCTCTCTGGGAGACTTCGAGAAGGTTTTTCCTGTTCCCGCAGATATGACTGGGATCGGTAATCATGGGAATGGAAGGAATACGACGTTTCAGCTCAATGGGTATCTGCCATTGAGGATGGTTGCGGTATTCAGACTGTTCATATTTTGCGAATCCCCTGTGTGCGGCAGCCAGTCGCCTAATACCCGCATGATTAAGCCTTTCTATGGCGCCGATCCATAATTCCACGTCGGGACTTACGGGGTTTTTTACGATCACTGGGATGTCAACGCCTTTCAGCGTGTCGGCAATCTCCTGTACAGCAAAAGGGTTGGCTGTGGTTCTGGCGCCGATCCAGAGGATGTCAACCCCCCATTTCAGCGCTTCATACACATGTTTAACATTGGCCACTTCAGTAGCCATGTACATACCCGTTTCTTCCTTGGCCTTTTTGAGCCAGGGTAGCGCTTTTGATCCATGACCCTCAAATGCATTCGGCCTGGTTCTGGGTTTCCAAACCCCGGCCCTGAACATGCGGATACCAATTTTTGATAGTTCAACAGCCGTTTGAAGCACTTGTTCTTCAGATTCGGCACTACAGGGGCCTGCTATTACCCATGGCCTGTCGGTCACGATGCCCGGCAGCAGGAACGGTTCCAATTCAAGATTTACGCCCATACGCTAAATTTACTAAAATTAAATGATGGATTCGCCTTTCATATATTCACCCAAAACACCCAGGTCGCTGGTGAAGGGTTTGATCGCCTCAAGCGATTGACGGTACATGGAAAAATCATCGAACATCAGGTCGACATAAAACTGGTACTCCCACTCCTTGCCCATGATAGGGATAGATTGAATCTTGGTGAGGTTATTATTGTAATAGGAAAGAATGGACAGGATTTTCGACAGGCTGCCAATCTTGTGCGCCAGGGCAAAATGAATGGAGGTCTTGTTTGGATGCTCACAATTCTGCACGGTACCGTTGGTATCCTTCACAATGAGAAAACGCGTGTAATTCAATTTGTGGGTCTCTATGCTTTCGAACAAAATCTCGAGGTTATAATTCTCTGCGGCCAGACTGCTGGCAATCGCTGCAGCGCCTTTCTGCTGTTTTTCCGATATCTCCCTGGCGCTGATGGCTGTATCGATGGAATCAACCAGCTTGATATGAGGATAGCTGCTAAAGAAGGGCCTGCATTGCAGAATGGCCATAGGATGGGAATATACCTCCACGATATCCTGAATGGTCTGCCCCGGCAATGCCACGAGGTTCTGCTTTATCCGGATATATATTTCTCCAAGAATCTTC
>JAKAMP010000127.1 GCA_021812865.1 Bacteroidota bacterium
TACATAACTAAGTAGTATTGGTTTGTACCTGCTAATTAACCGGTTCTTTCTATACAATCGGAAAAATTTTTAAACAGGCTCTTACCTGTGAATTGATTTTGTGCCCGGCATTCCGATGAATATTCGTTCAGCCTGAAAGCATTTCGGGAGAATGAAAAGGCTCATTTATATACTTCAGAGAAAGCTATCCGGATTTTTATATATTTGGAGCATGAAATGGTTTTCTTTCGTTTTCGCCATTTACATCCTTTACCTGGTGATGCAGCCATGTGTTGATTATTTTTGTGCGGCTGGCGTACCGGCAATTGACAATGTGCAAACGGAAGCTCCGGACGATTGCGACGGAGATCACTGCAACGATGCCTGCACTCCTTTCTGTTTCTGCTCCTGCTGCAGTGTTCCTGCCGCCATGTCTGACCAGGTACATGAAGAAAAACCCGGCCAGGTGATGGTTTCCTTTATTCCAAAACCTGTCATTTCCTACCAATCTACCGATTTTCATAATATCTGGCAGCCACCCAAGCTTTCCTGAGACCAGCCGGAACAACCCGCAATCCGCTACCAGGCTTTTCATTCCCTGCCCCATATGTATCCATACCAGGACATGCATGGTATGATGGTATGATGGTATGTATCAGCTGGTTTACCATGATTTTCTGTTGAAAATTTCCGTTGGCGGAAGAGGCCTGCCTCTCGGTCCGGTAATCCTGCATCTTATGAATAACGTATACCCCTAAGCGTTAAATGCATATAAAATGATAGAATCCATAATCAGATACTCCATTCATAATAAGTTTGTGGTAGGCTTGGTGGTGCTCGCCTTGGTATTCTGGGGAACCTATTCGCTTACCCAGCTCCCCATCGATGCCCTGCCTGATATTACCAATAACCAGGTGCAGGTCATCACTATTGCACCTACCCTGGCCTCCCAGGAAGTTGAACAGTTCATAACCTATCCCATAGAAAAGGCCCTGGCCACCATCCCCGGGCTCACCGAGCAGCGGTCGCTTTCGCGCATGGGACTGTCGCTCATCACGGTTGTTTTTGATGAAGACATGGATATTTACAAAGCCCGTCAGCTGGTTGATGAAAAGATCAAAGAGGCTGAAAAACTCATACCCCCCGGCGCAGGCACTCCGGAAATGGCTCCTGTAAGCACAGGACTGGGTGAGATATACCAGTACCTTTTGCAGGTCAGGCCCGAATATACCGGGAAATACTCGCTTACAGACCTGCGTACATTCCAGGACTGGATTGTTAAGCCTCAATTGCTGGGTACACCGGGGATTGCCGAGGTCAGTTCCATCGGAGGAATGATCAAACAATATGAAGTATCGGTAAATCCTGAAAAAATTCGCAGCCTGGGTATTACGCTCACAGAGATATTCGATGCTCTTCAGAGGGACAATGAGAATACGGGTGGCGCTTATATCGATAAAAAGCCGAATGCTTATTTTATCAGGGGACTGGGGTTGATCAAAACAAAGCAGGATATCGAAAAGGTCGTAGTGAAAATGGTGAGCGGGGTACCGGTGACCATAGGCGATGTGGCAAACGTCGGTTTTGGTCATGCCACCCGGTATGGCGCTGTGGTATACAATGGTCGTGAAGAGTCTGTGGGAGGCGTCATCATGATGCTTAAGGGCGAAAATTCGGCACAGGTAGTGGAGCGGGTGAAAGAGAAAATGCAGACCATAGAAAAATCACTTCCTCCGGGGGTGTATATCAAAGCTTTCATCGACCGCACCAGCCTGGTAAACCGGGCTATAGGTACCGTAAGCGATAACCTCCTGATGGGAGGGCTCATCGTTATCTTTATTCTTATTTTGTTCCTGGGAAACCTCAGGGCCGGGTTTGTGGTGGCTTCGGTAATTCCCCTTTCCCTGCTGTTTGCCGTTTCCATGATGCGTATCTTCGGCGTGTCGGGTAACCTGATGAGCCTGGGCGCCATTGATTTCGGCCTGATCGTCGACGGGGCAGTGATCATTGTCGATGCCGTGATCTACCGGATCACCAGCAGGAACGATACCCTGCGAAGGCTCACCAACCGTGAAATGGATCATGAAGTGAACACCTCGGCAGGAAAAATCATACACTCCGCAGCTTTCGGTGTAATCATCATCATGATCGTTTACCTGCCCATCCTTGCCCTGGTGGGCATTGAAGGAAAGATGTTCAAGCCCATGGCAGAAACGGTGGTGTTTGCGGTGCTTGGGGCCTTCCTTCTTTCGCTAACCTATGTGCCAATGATGTCCGCGCTGGTGCTGAGCCGGGTAACTGTGCATAAAAGGAATATATCCGACCGGATTATGGCCTTCATCCAGAAGGGATATGATCCAGTGATCCGTTATGCCATCTCTCATAAAAAAATGGTTCTATTTCTGGCTTTTGTCCTGTTTGCCGCAGGGCTATGGATATTTACCCGCCTGGGAGGGGAATTCATTCCCACGCTCGATGAGGGCGACCTATTGCTCCTTCCCAAGATCAAATCGGGGAGTTCTCTTTCGCAGGCCATCGATATGAATGCAAACATGGGAAGGATTCTGAAATCGCGATTTCCTGAGGTGAAGGACGTGGTGGCCAAGATCGGAGTAGGGGAGATACCCACCGATCCTACACCCATGGAGGCTTCGGATGTGATTGTTTCCCTCAAGGAGAAGAGCGAGTGGGTTAGCGCCCGCTCAAAAACCGAACTGATCGGGGAAATGGATAAGGCGCTGAGCGACCTGCCCGGCGTGAGCTATGAGTTCTCCCAGCCTATCGAAGCCCGTTTCAACGAACTGATGACCGGCATCCGCAGCGACATTGCCATCAAAATATTTGGTGAAGACCTGGATGTGCTTACTGAAAAAGCCAATGAGGCCGGGAAGTACATACAGAACATCCGGGGAGTGGGAGCCGTAAGGGTTGAACAGGTAATCGGGCTGCCACAGATCGCGGTCCAATATAAGCGGGATGTGCTTACCCACTATGGCCTCCATATTGCCGATATCAACCGCATTGTGAAAACTGCATTTGCAGGCGATGTGGCAGGAACCGTTTATGAAGGTGAGAAGAGGTTTGACCTTGTGGTGAGGCTGGAACCAGGATTTCGCCAAGACATCAGCAATCTCAGGGAATTGTATGTACCATTGCCTGGCGGGGGACAAATCGCCCTTGACCAGGTGGCCGATATACGCTACGAAAATGGTCCGCAGCAAATTGCCCGCGACGACGGCCAACGCCGGATCACTATCGGTATTGATGTGAAAAACCGCGATGTGCAAAGCCTGGTGGATGAAATCCGATCAACGCTCGGGACCAGGCTGGCGCTGCCTCCCGGTTACACCATCAGCTATGGCGGGCAGTTTCAGAACCTGGTGGAAGCAAAAAAACGCCTGTCGGCAGCTGTTCCCGCTGCCCTGGCGCTGATTCTCATTCTGCTGTATTTTACCTTTCATTCGGTGAAGCAAACCCTGCTGATTTTTACAGCTATTCCTCTGGCTACCATCGGAGGTGTACTGGCCCTGCTTATGCGCGGAATGCCTTTCAGTATCTCTGCCGGAGTGGGATTCATAGCCCTGTTTGGGGTGGCGGTACTCAATGGTATTGTGCTCATCAGTTATTTCAACGAACTTGAGAAGGAGGGTGTAAGCGATATTACCGAACGCGTGCTCAGGGGTACAAGGGTGAGACTCCGGCCCGTGCTGATGACCGCTTCGGTAGCCTCGCTCGGTTTTCTGCCAATGGCCATAAGCGTTTCAGCAGGGGCGGAAGTACAGAAACCGCTGGCTACCGTAGTTATCGGCGGACTAATCACAGCCACTCTTCTTACCCTGGTGGTACTGCCTGTGCTCTATATCCTCTTCTCCCAGCCAAAACGGTATTTCAGGTCTGCAAGGCGCAAAGGACACATTGCTACGGTTCTTCTATTGTCTGCCCTGGTATTACCTTCCCATGCCCAACAAGCTACTTCAGATTCCTCGATCAGGATCATTACCCTTGAACAGGCTGTGGAAACCGGACTGAAAAATAACGGACAGGTGAAAAGCGCCGGTTATGAGGTGGATATGCAGACTGTGCTCAAAAAATCTGCACCGGGAATCGGCAAAACGGATTTGTCTTTCACCTATGGACAAACCAACAGTTATTACCGGGACAATGAGTTGCTTCTGAACCAGCGGATTGACTTTCCTCTGGCCTATATTGACCGTATCAGGCTTGCCAGGTCGAAGATTGAAGGTAGCAGGAAACAATATGATCTTACCCGGACGGAGCTAAAAAGAGATATTACCAGCATGTATTATTCGCTCTGGGAATTGAAAGAAAGACGCAGTCTGCTGATGAAGCAGGATAGTATATTTTCAAGGTCAGGCGCTGCAGCAGAGATGGGTTTTAAAACCGGGGAAGTGAGCCTGCTCGATAAAACTACAGTTCAGTCGGCCCTCATGGGTATACGAAGCCAGATGATGCAGAATGATGGAGATATCCGTATTGCCCGGCAGCAGCTTCAGGCTCTGATCAATGTCGGCGAGGAAGTGGATATTCCGGACGCGTCCATGGAAGCCAAGGTTTTGATCATTCCCGGCGACAGCAGCGTGATCAGCGGAAATCCCACCCTTGCCCTGCTCAGGCAACAGGTTATCATTGCAAAGAACGAAAAAAGCCTGGAGAATGTGTCTGTTCTTCCTGATTTCCAGGTTGGCTATTTCAATAAATCGATCATCGGAACCCAGAATATTGACGGGGTAGACCGTACTTTCAATGTTGGTGACCGTTTTACAGGATTCGAACTGGGAATTTCTGTTCCTATCTGGTTCCGTACCCAGCAGGGTAGGATACAGGCTGCAAAGATTGCCGAACTGAAAGCACAGAACGATTATGAGTGGTCACAGAATATGATTCTTTCCCGGTTCCGCAACCTGGTTGAGGAATACATCAAATACAGGGATATTCTTGGGTATTACAAGGAAAATATGCTGCCCCAGGCCCGGCTGATCATTGAAAACAGCAATAAGAGTTTTGCTGCAGGTGAGATCGGATATTTTCAGCACGTAGGGAATCTTCAACAAGCTCTGATCGTACAGCAGGATTATCTTGAGAAACTTGATCATTACAATCAAACCATAATTTCAATAGAATATATCATTGGAGGAAATTGATATGAACCCTATAAAATATGCATTTTTGATAAGTTTAATCCTGGCAGCCGGGATACTTGCCCAATGCAGTCAGAAACAAAGCGAGGCGAATGAACCCTCTGCCGATACGGCTGTTACCGATGAGGTGTCGCTGAACGCTGTGCAGTACAAAACAGCTGGCATTGAACTGGGTAGCATTATTAAAAGGGACATGAACAGTGTAGTTGACGTGAATGGGGCATTGCGTGTACCTCCCCAGAACAGGGCCTGTGTGTCGGCTTTCATCGGAGGCGCTGTACATACCATACTCGCAAAAGAGGGCGATTATGTAAAGAAAGGGCAAACCCTGGTCACTCTGCAACATCCCGACTATATCAAGCTGCAGGAAGAATACCTCAGGCAGAAAAGCAATTTTGCGTTCACTGAAAAAGAGTACCTCCGGCAGCATGAGCTGGCGGGGGCTAACGTTGGCGCCCAAAAGGTTTTCCAGGAAACGGAATCAAATTATAATTCGGCAAAGGCTGGCCTGCTTTCGCTCGAGAAACAGTTACAAATGCTTTCCCTTCCGGTGGAGGAGATTGCCAAGGGCAATATATTTGATGACGTACCTGTGAAGGCGCCCATCAGTGGCTATGTGGGACAGATCAGGCTGAGTATAGGCAGTTTTGCAGGACCCAATGTGGAAATTCTTGATATCGTGGATAACAGCCATATTCATGTTGACCTGATGGTATACGAAAAAGACCTCTACCGGATAAAGATCGGGCAGAAGGTGAAATTTGTGCTTACCAATAATGCCAACAGGGAGATCGAAGGCAGGATCTTCAGCATATCAAAAACATTTGAAGATGAAACCAAAACGATTGTTGCCCATGCCGAAATCCTGAATGCTGACAAGGACAACCTCATCAACGGGATGTTTGTGAATGCCGTGATCAATGTGGGCCAAACCGGCTGCGAAGTGTTGCCCGAAGAGGCTGTGCAGCAGTCGGACGGCAAGGAATACATCTTTATAGAGAAACAAACCTCCAGTAGTGGTGCCGACTTCCGAATGGTGGAGGTGAAAACCGGTATTGCCGACAGCGGGTATGTGCAGGTCACTCCGCTGCAGCCACTGGACTCAGAAGCAAAAATTGTGGTAAAAGGCGCTTATTACCTGCTTTCGCAACTAAAGGCAGCCAGCGGGGCGGGTTGCATAAGCGACTGATATTTACAAATGCTTTGCTGAATAAGAATATGGAAGAGTTACATACCCTTATTTTATAATTCAATCCGTTGGATATTGCACAAAAAGGAGGCCTTACTATATTTCGATCAGCTTATGCTTTAGCGCATACATCACCAGGCTGGCTGTGTTGCGGCAGTTGGTTTTTTCGAGCAGGTTGGCGCGGTGCTTGTCCACCGTACGCTTGCTGATGTGCAGGGCATTGGCGATTTCATTGTTCGATAAGCCCTTACATATCTGCTGAAGAACTTCAATTTCCCTGTCCGAAAGGTTTACGTGCCCCTGTTTTTCGGCCACATTCACCGTTTTGATATTCTTGAGCATATTCAGCAGGAGCTCTTCAGAGAAATAGGTTCGGCCAGCTGCAACCTGCAGGATGGCCTGCTTCAGTTCTTTCAGTTCGGAATTTTTCAACAGGAATCCTTTCACACCGGCCTCAATCATCTGGTAGTAATATTCGTCTTCGCCGAACATGGAAAGGGTAATGATTTTCAGGGCAGGTCTCATAGCCAGTGCACGCCTTGTAGCTTCTATGCCATCCATAACTGGCATATCAATATCCATCAGTACAATATCCGGCTCAAATGTATTCAGTAATTCAAGAAATTCCATGCCATTGGCAGCTTCCCCGGCCACCTGTATCTGGCTGGTGGTACCAAGCAACAGCTTCAGCCCATTCCGGAACAGGCCGTGGTCATCAACAATCACTACACGGATAATTTCTGCCATGGTTCATTCAATCTCTTTACAAAAATACGCAAAAGAAATTCATCCTTTATACCGGAACGGTAATGAAAACCTTTGTTCCGATGTCCCTGCCGCTGTCAATGTCGAAGGTTCCCTTGATGGAATGCACCCTCGAAATCATGTTGGAATAGCCCATACCTTTCGATCTCCCATGAACCACCTCGTTTACGTCGAAACCAATCCCATCGTCGCTGTAACTCAGGATGAGGGTATTACCCTGCTGGTTGAGATGAATCTCGATGTTCCCGGACTGTGCATGTTTGATCGTGTTGTTGATCAGTTCGCAGGTAACCCGGTAAATGATCACTTCAATATCGGTTTTA
>JAKAMP010000128.1 GCA_021812865.1 Bacteroidota bacterium
GGGCCAAAACCATCAACGAGGAGATGAAAATTGCAGCCGTAAAGGCCTTGGCTGCCCTGGCAAAAGAGACTGTTCCCGAGAAGGTGAACCTGGCTTATAAATCGAAAAACCTTGTTTTCGGAAGGGAGTATATCATTCCCAAGCCATTGGATCCCAGGCTGATCACCACGGTTGCCCCGGCTGTTGCCAAGGCTGCCATGGACAGTGGCATAGCGCGTAAGCCAATTACCGACTGGGAAGCATACCATGTTGAGTTGATGAAACGGATGGGGCTGCACAACGAGTTGGTGAACGATATAAGAAACAAGGCAAAACAGGAGCCCAAAAGGGTGGTATTCGGGAATGCCAACAATTATAAAATGCTGAAAGCTGCCCAGTCGGCTGCAAACCAGGGTCTGGCCGTGCCCATCCTTCTGGGAAATGAGGAAGAAATTAAGAAGATTGCCAGTGAAAACAATCTTGATCTTGGCAATATTCCCATTGTGGATCATCTTTGCCCGAGCCAGGAAGAAAACAGGAAACGCTATGCCCAGCGCATGTTTGAAAAGAGGCAGAGGAAAGGACTTACCCTGGGTGAGTCGGTGGACAGGTTGTACGATCAGCATTACTTCGGGGTTATGATGGTCGAAACAGGAGACGCAGACGCTTTCCTTTCGGGTTTCAGTACCAAGTATTCGGATACCATACGCCCGGCCCTTCAGATTTGTGGAACGAACAATTCACTGCACCATATCGCAGGGATGTATATTCTGATTACCAAGAAGGGGCCCTTCTTTTTTGCTGATACTACGGTTAATCTGCAGCCTGAAGAGCAGACACTGGTCGATACGACCTTGCTTACGGCTCGCGAGGTTTCCAAATTCGGCATTGAACCGGTCATAGCTATGGTTTCCTATTCCAATTTTGGATCTGCAAAGGAAGGCAGTCCTGTCCGGGTGCGTGAAGCAGTGAAGATGCTTCATAAGAATTACCCCGATCTAATCGTGGATGGCGAAATGCAGGCAAACTTTGCACTCAACAAGGAAATTAGGCAGAAATTATTCCCATTCAGTAAACTGGGCGACCGGGATGTCAACACACTGATCTTCCCCAACCTGAGTTCAGGAAACATTGCCTATAAGATGATGCAGGAAATCGGCGGCGCCGAAGTGATTGGCCCTATTCTGATGGGATTGAAAAAGCCTGTGCAGGTACTTCAGTTGGAAAGTTCGGTTCCGGAAATCATCAACATGGTATGTATATGTGTGGTCGATGCACAAGCAGCCGGAGATGAAATTATAAAACTTTAGAGATCAGACATCGTAAAATAGTATTGGTTCCAATCAAGGCAGGACGGGTAATTGCCGGTCCTGCCTTTTCATTTCCATCTATGGACATGCATGTTCGTGCAATAATCCGGCTGAATCTCAGTCGTGGCCGGTATTGTTGTCTGCAGGCAAAAATCTTAACATTTCATCGATGCCGATACCGTTTTAAAGAACTCATTTTTTGTTTATTTTAGTGGCTTTTTAGGAGGATTTGTATGTATGAATATGTAAAGGGAAAGTTGGTTGAACTGGCGCCCACACATGCTATTATAGAAACAGGCGGTATAGCCTATGCTATTCAGATTTCCCTTCACACATTTTCAGGTTTGACCGGCAAATCAGAAGCAGTGCTTTATCTTCACCATGTGATAAGGGAGGATGCCCAATTATTGTATGGATTTACCGATAAGGAAGAACGGGGAATATTCCGCATGCTGATCTCTGTTTCGGGCATTGGGGCCAATACCGCCAGGCTGATCCTGTCATCATTAACCCCAGAAGAAACCCGCAAGGCCATACTGGGCGCTGATGTCCGTACCCTACAGGGTATTAAAGGAATAGGTGGAAAAACAGCCCAGCGGCTTATCGTTGACCTGAAGGATAAATTGGGGAAGTCGGTTCCTATCGATGAAATTTTCACCCAGAAATACAATACCATCCGCGAAGAATCGTTATCTGCTTTAGTAACATTGGGCTTTTCAAAGAATTCAGTTGAAAAAGTCCTCGATAAAATTATCGCACAGCACAAGGACACTGTGCTTGCCGTTGAAGATTTGATTAAAGGGGCATTAAAAGACTTGTAAGAAAGCATATATCTACCTTTGACTTGACCGGCCGGAAAACAATATACCTGTGGAAAGCTACTTTCTTGGTGTTGCTGTGCATTTTATCCACAGGCTTTTCTGCATTTCCCTCCCCTTCTTTTCTGGCAGAAACATCCGCTGAATTTCAGCAGCAGGATGACACTTCACAACTTAAATACAAGTACAAGGATGTGCAGGAATTCCCTCCCACAGGTATTGAACCTTCGAAGGGCCTGTTCCTGCCATTGCCTCCTAACGTCAAGAGCAGCATTGAATATAATCCGGTTACGAAAAGGTACGAATTCAAACAGACGGTGGGTTCCTTCCCGTATCGGCCATCTTCCAGCCTGTCGCTTGATGATTACAGGCAATTCGATCTGAAACAGTCGGTCAGGGATTACTGGAGGCAGAAGGCTGCCGCAGAAACTATGAGCAAAACGGGGTTCAAGCCTTCGTTCAGCGTAGGAGGAGAAGCCTTCGACAAGATTTTCGGCAGCAATACCATCAATATTGTACCACAGGGCTCAGCTGAGCTCATTTTCGGGTACAATATGTCAAGAGTGGATAATCCCCAGCTTTCCGAAAAACTCAGGAGAACACCTTCGTTTGTTTTCGATGAAAAGATACAGATGAATGTGAACGGATCGATAGGCGACAAGCTGCAACTGGGGGTGAGCTATTATACCGAAGCGACCTTTGAATTTGAAAACAAAACCAAATTGGGTTTTGAGGGACAGGAAGACGATATTGTCAAGAAAGTCGAGGCCGGCAACGTGTCCCTGCCCCTGAACGGATCATTGATCACCGGAAGCCAGAGCCTTTTTGGTCTGAAAGTGGAAATGCAGTTCGGTAAACTTACGGTTACCAGCATCGCATCACAGCAAAAAGGAGAGACTTCGGTAATTGAGACCCAGGGAGGAGCACAGACCAATGAATTCAAGATCAGCGCCGATCAGTATGAAGCTAACCGGCACTTTTTTCTTTCCCATGAATTCAGGGACAATTACGACAAAGCGCTGGCCAACCTTCCTGTGATCAATTCGCCCATAAACATTACCCGTATTGAGGTTTGGGTAACAAACAAGTCGAATGTCCTTGACAATGCACGAAACATTGTGGCCTTTACCGACCTTGGAGAGGTTAAATCGGCCGTCATCAATCCTTACTGGCATATTACTCCGGGTGTTGTATACCCGTCAAATGCAGGAAATGACCTGTATGAGACCATGACGACTTCATTCAATATCCGGAGCATCAATAATGTGGCGAGCCAACTAGGAGCCCTGCAATCCAGTAAATTCTACCAGGGGCAGGATTATGAAAAGATTGAAAATGCACGCTTACTATCCGACAGGGAATATACAGTGAATGAGCGGCTGGGCTATATTTCCCTGAATACGCCATTGAATGCCGATGAAATACTGGCTGTGGCCTATGAGTACACCGCAGGAGGAGTGACATACAGGGTAGGTGAACTTTCCACCGACGGAATTACGGCGCCCAATACACTTATACTGAAACTTCTGAAGGGTACCAATCTATCTCCCAGGGTCAGGAACTGGAACCTGATGATGAAGAATATTTATTCCATTGGAGCTTACCAGCTGAGCCCGGATGATTTCCAGCTGAATATTCTCTACCAGGATGACAAGACCGGAAACGCGGTGAACTACCTAAGCGAAGGGGCAATCAAGAACCAGATTCTGCTGAAGGTTCTGAACCTCGACCAGTTGAATTCACAGCATGATCCCCAGCCCGATGGCCGGTTCGACTTCATTGAAGGCATAACCATCAATTCCACCACGGGGCGAATCATGTTCCCGGTGTTGGAGCCATTTGGAAGCTACCTTAAAGGCAAGATAAACAACGATTATGTGGCCGGGAAATATGTATATCAGGAATTGTATGACTCAACCCAAACCAAAGCCAGGCAGATAGCTGAAAAGGACAAGTTTTGGCTGCAGGGGCGGTACCAGTCGTCCTCGAGTTCGGAAATCTCGCTGAATGCCATGAATGTGCCGCAGGGATCGGTTACTGTTACTGCCGGAAGCCAGAAGCTTACGGAAAATGTGGATTACACAGTTGACTATGCGCTGGGTCGTGTCCGTATCCTGAACCAGGGTTTGCTTCAATCGGGGATGCCCATCAGGATTTCCCTAGAAAACCAGTCCATGTTTAGTGTGCAAAGCAAAACATTGTTTGGCACGCACCTGAACTATAAGTTTTCCGACAACTTCAACCTGGGGGCAACCATGCTGCATCTCACGGAGAGGCCTCTTACCCAGAAGGTAAATATTGGCGATGAGCCCATTTCTAATACGATTTGGGGACTTGATGGCCGCTATACCACTCAGTCGAGGTTCCTAACCAAGATGATCGATGCCCTGCCCTTTATCCAGACCAAGGAAATATCCACCATTTCGGTGGACGGTGAATTTGCCCAGTTGCTTCCAGGATCAGCCAGGGCTATCGGGAAGAGTGGAACATCTTATATCGATGATTTTGAAGGAAGCCAGACCTCCATCGAACTAAAAACCTTTTCTGCCTGGTCGCTGGCAAGCATTCCACAGGGACAACCCGATCTTTTCCCGGAAAGCTCATTGGTCAATGACAGGAGATTGGGATTCAACAGGGCAAAACTGGCCTGGTATGTGATCGATCCTCTCTTCAAACGCAATACTTCTCTTACCCCTTCATACTTAACAGCAAACGACAAGTCCAGTCATTTTGTGCGTGAGGTATTCGAAAAGGAAATCTGGCCCAACAAGGAGAGTCCCAACAATTTACCTACCAATATACCGGTGCTGAACCTGGCATTTTATCCGGACGAGAAAGGTCCCTATAATTATGATGCAGCTCCCGGTTTCTTTTCGGCAGGGATAAACGACAGCGGAAAGCTGATTAATCCGGGTTCCCGCTGGGGAGGCATCATGCGCGAGATATCTTCCACCGATTTTGAGGCGAATAATGTGGAATACATTGAATTCTGGCTAATGAATCCTTTTGTTGAACAGGATTCTACTCATACCGGCGGAGATTTGTACTTCAACCTTGGAGATGAATCGGAGGATGTTCTGCGCGACGGAAGGAAAGCATTTGAGAACGGTCTGCCCGGGCCGAGCGCTGACGGAGGTGTTGATACCACCAACTGGGGCCTTGTTCCAAACAAACAACAGATTACTCAGGGATTTGATCTGGATATTGCCACAAGGCAGGCACAAGATGTCGGTCTCGACGGGTTAAGTGACAAGAATGAAAGAGCTTTCTTTAAAACCTACCTGGATACCTTGGCTTTGCTTTATGGAACTAATTCAGTGGCCTATCAGGAGGCTGAAGCCGATCCTTCTGGCGATGATTATAAGTACTACCGCAATCCGGATTATGATAACCAGCAGGCCAGTATTCTTGACAGGTATAAGCAATACAACGGTCTGGAAGGTAATTCCCCGGTTTCTGATGCCAGCGGAAACACCGGGAACTCGCCGCTGCCTAATTCCGAAGATATCAACCGTGACAATACCCTGAGTGAATCGGAAAGCTATTACCAGTACAAGGTGAGCATCAGGCCACAGGACCTGGTGGTGGGAAAAAATTATGTAACCGACAAGGTGACGACTACGGTAACCTTGGAAAATGGAAAGAACTCGGTGATCAGCTGGTACCAGTTCAAGGTGCCCATTTCAGAACCCCAGAAGGTGATCGGTTCCATCCAGGATTTCAAGTCCATCCGCTTCATGCGCATGTTCATGAAAGGATTCAAGCAGCGGTCCATCCTGAGGTTTGCCGCGCTCCAGCTTATTAGAGGTGAATGGAGAAAGTATACTTCGCCGCTGCTGCAGGGCAGTGAGAGTTCGGCCGATGTGCCCGATGATGGCTCCTTTGAGATATCGGCTGTAAATATCGAGGAAAATTCAAAAAAGAGCCCTGTGAATTATGTTCTTCCACCGGGATTCAACCGGGTGATTGACCCGAGCAGTCCGCAGCTCAGACAACTCAATGAGCAGTCGATGGCGCTTAAAGTCAATAACCTTGCCGATGGCGATGCCAGGGCTGCTTTCAAAAATGTGGAACTCGACATCAGGCAATACGGTCGTGTACGCATGGAGGTGCATGGAGAGGCTGTTCCGGGCAGTGCTTTGAAGGATGGCGATCTTACCGTCTTCATTAGACTGGGGACCGATTACAAGAACAATTATTATGAATATGAGGTGCCACTGCACCTTACTTCACCTGGCAATTACAGCAACGACAATGATCACGACAGGCAGCTGGTATGGCCGAGCAGCAACAGTTTCGATATTGACCTCAACGTTCTTGAACATGCCAAACTAGCACGTAACGACCTGATCAACAAATCCGGATCGAACGTGTCGATGCTAACCAGGTTCCCGGTAATGGACGGGGCGAACCGCGTATATGTATGCGGAAACCCGAACCTGAGCAATGTCCGCACGATTATGATCGGGGTGCGCAATCCCAATGACGTTGATAATTCGTTTGTGAATGACGGGGCTGCAAAATCCGCAGAGGTTTGGATCGATGAGCTCAGGGTTACCAATTTCAATGATAAGAGCGGGTGGGCAGCCAATGCACGTGCAACGGCCAAGCTGGCCGACCTGGGAACCATCAGCCTTGCAGGCAGCGCCGTTACGCCAGGATTTGGAAGTATCGATAAGAAAGTGAATGAAAGGGCCAAGGAGTATACTTATTCGTACGATCTGGCCACCAGCCTCGAGTTGGGCAAATTCTTCCCGGAGAAACTGGGAATTCACCTTCCCATGTTCTTCGGTCTTTCGGAAACTTTCATCCGCCCAGAATATGACCAGATGGATCCCGACATTCTGCTGACCGATGCTTTGAACCATGCTGGTAGCGATAGCGCCAGGCGGGCTATTCTGAAGGGATCACAGAACTACTTGCGCAGACGAAGCCTGAACTTTACCAATATCAAAATAGGAAAACCCGGCAATAAGCCAAAGTTTTACGCCCCGTCCAACTGGACAGCCAGCTATTCCTTCAACGATCTTTATGCCTATAATATCACCACCGAATATGACATCCAACGACATTACCGGGCAGCGCTGGGGTATAATTATTCCTTGAGGCCAAAGAATATTTCACCTTTCCAGAAGGTGAAATTTCTGCGATCGCCGTACCTGGCGTTGATCAGGGACTTCAACTTCTACCTGCTTCCTTCGAATTTTT
>JAKAMP010000129.1 GCA_021812865.1 Bacteroidota bacterium
TCCAGAAAGGGCAATCCCAGGATCCTCAGTTTTCGCAATTCTATTCCTCGCCCATTTACCTTGCCCCTTCCTTTGCCGGAACATACGATGGCGGCAGGGTAATTGCCAATTTCAGGGATCAGTGGCCAGCGCTTGCTGCAAATTATAATACTTATGCCTTAGCGGCCGATTATTATTTTTCGAAATTCAGGAGTGGCGTGGGCTTGCTTTTTTTACGCGACGATGCTGGAAAAGGATTGGTTGACGTAACCAATGCCGGTCTGAATTATTCTTTCAATTTCAATATCTCGAGGAGCTGGAAATTCAGACCGGGTTTGCAGGCTTATTATTACTGGAAAAGCATTGACTATAACGCGCTTCTATTCGGAGATCAGATTTCCAGGGGATTCAATACAGGGAACATTTCAGGCTCCTCCCTTGAAATGAGCCAGTTGCTCAGTATGCAAAAGGTCAGACATTTTGATTTTACTACTTCATTACTCGCATATTCCGACCAGTACTGGGTTGGTTTTACCTTGGACCACCTCATGTATTTTAGCAAGATCCTGTCGCAACAAGGCGATTATCTGCCCCTCCGTTATTCTTTTTTTGGAGGGGGAAAATTCATGCTCAAGGGCAAAACCCGCAAGATTAAGGAGGAAAGTGTATCCCTTGCCTTCAATTTTCTTTCGCAGGATAAAATCAAATATCTCGACTTGGGTACTTATTACACCCTCGAACCGGTTTCGTTCGGTTTATGGTTCAGGGGACTGCCCGTTTTCCCCAATGACCCCAATCTGGGAGCCATTACGCTGCTGTTTTCATATAAATTAAGTTCGGTGAAATTAGGCTACAGTTTTGACTTCACTACTTCAAAACTGATCACCAAAACGGGCGGCGCCCACGAAATTTCACTGATCTATTACTTCCAACCCTATAAATTCAGAAAGATTCACAAGGCATTGCCATGCCCGGCGATTTAATTCTTTAGCTTTTTGGATTTCTATCCTATTCCAGTTTTTCCCTGCCAGGTCCTTGCTGGGATTTTGGGCTTGTTGATCATTGACGGTACATATTACAACAGGTTTCATTACATTTACGATTGAAGTCGTCACATTCCTTCTATGTCGGTTATCGGTCTGGACCTGGGCGCCACAAAACTTGCTGCGGCAATCTTCAGTGATGAAGGTGAATTGCTGCTGAAGGAAGCACATTCCCTGAACGGACGTACGGGTGTTGAGGTGGGTATGCTGATCAGCGGGACCTTGCTGAGCCTGATTGAGAAATTGCAGGAAGGCGAGGAACCGGTAACGGCAGTAGGCTGCTGTGTGCCTGGCATTGCCTGGAGTGAAAGCGGAAAGGTATGGGCCCCGAATATTCCAGGCTGGGAAAACTATCCTTTGCTGGAAGAGCTGAAGCAGGTATGCGAACCCAAAGGCATAACAGTGGCAATTGACAACGACAGGGCCTGCTATATTCTCGGGGAAGTATGGAAAGGCGCGGCAAAGGGATGTAGGGACGCCATATTCCTTGCCGTTGGAACGGGAATAGGGGCAGGGATACTGGCCGACGGAAAGATCCTGCGTGGAACCAACGATATTGCCGGAGCTATTGGCTGGCTGGCTTTGGATAAACCCTTCCAGGATAAATATACCGGAATAGGCTGCTTTGAATACAACGCTTCGGGAACAGGAATTGTCCGGGTGGCAAAGGAAATGCTTGCATCCAACCCAGGCCATTCAAGCAGGCTTCGCGACCTGGAGGAGTCGGCTCTTACGGCTGTCGATATTTTCCGGGCATACGAAAAGGGCGATCCTCTTGCCATACAGGCGCTTGATCAGGCTGTGCAATACTGGGGAATGACAACGGCCAACCTGGTGAGCCTTTTCAATCCCGAAAAGATCATCTTTGGCGGTGGAGTATTCGGACCGGCCGTCCAATTTCTGGCTGCGATCGCTGATGAGGCCCGCAAATGGGCTCAACCCATCAGTATGCAGAAAGTGAAACTGGAACCTTCAACTCTTGCCGGAGACGCGGGTCTGGTAGGCGCCGGCTACCTTGCTTACCTTCATTTGAAAGCATAAGCTTGCATGGGAAAATATATGATTAGAAAAAACCTTGTATTTGCTTCGGCGTGCATGGGCATGCTCCTTTTCGGAATTGTGTTCCTCTCCCTGGGTACGGTTTCAACCTTTATCCAGGAAAAATTCGGCTTGGATAAACTGGCCGTGGCATCCCTCGCATCCTCACTGCCACTGGGTATGCTGATGGGATCACTGCTGTTCGGGCCCATGGTAGACCGTTTTGGTTATAAACCATTGATGCTCATCAGCACGGGCTTCATTCTTCTGGCCCTGGAGATGATTGCCTTTTCTGGTTCTGTTTGGATGTTCCGAGTTTCGTACTTTCTGATCGGACTGGGAGGCGGTGCGATCAACGGGGGAACCAATGCGCTTGTTGCCGACTTGGCCAGCGAAAGCAAGGGTGCAAAACTCAGCCTCCTTGGGGTTTTCTTCGGGATCGGGGCCCTGGGTATGCCGCTCATTACGGGCTCGCTTATTCATGTGATGCCATACAATACTATCATTGGCCTTATCGGCGGGATTGTGCTGGTCCCTTTGTTGTTCATTGTTTTTGTCAGGTTCCCCGAACCCAAATACCAGCAGGGCTTTCCTGTACACCAGGCACTGGCATTGCTCAAAGAGCCTATCCTTCTTGTGATGGGTTTTATCCTGTTCTTTGAAAGCGCACTGGAAGGGATTACCGGTAATTGGACCACCAGCTATTTAAAGGGGATCAGTTTATCCGACCAGGCGGCCATATTTGCTCTCTCTGCAGAGGTTATTACCATTGGTACGACGAGGCTCCTCCTGAGCCGGCTTTTACGGACAGTGCGGCCGCGCATTATTCTGTATACCTGCTTTTTTTTGCTCATCACAGGATCTGTTACTTTGTATTTGGCAAATAGTTTTGCAGGGGCAGTTGCAGCGATGATAATTATTGGCGCTGGCAGCGCTGCAGGATTCCCTGTAATCCTTGGTTATGTGGGCGAATTATTTGCTGATCTCTCAGGTACAGCTTTTGGTATTGCCATGGTGATTGCCCTGGTAGGGAACACCCTGGTCAATTACCTTGTAGGCTGGATTTCAGCCTCTTCAGGCATCCGGCATTTCCCCTTTATCCTGTTGTTCTGCGCAATGATGATGCTGGTTTTGTTTAGCATGGTTTTAAAAATGGTTTCTCATAAAATCAAAACATAATTCATTAATAACGGAGGAAGAATATGTTAGCAAAAATTTGGTTAGACAATGCCCGTGGAGTGATGGACAATATTGAAGCCACACAAATGGGCAATATAAGAAAAGCTGCCGAAGCCATGGCCGACACCATTGAAGCTGGCCGGTGGGTTCATACCTTTGGCTGCGGACATGCCACCATTCCTGTGGAAGAAATGTACCCGCGTATCGGTGGCTTTGTGGGTTTCCATCCTATGGTTGAACTACCGCTCACTTTCTTTACCAATATTGTAGGCGGCATGAGCGTTCACCAGTTTGTTTTCCTCGAAAGGGTGGAAGGCTATGGTGTGGAGATCATGAAAGGGTATAATTTTGATTCCCGCGATTGCATGTGGTTGTTTTCACATACAGGCATCAATGCTGTGAACATTGATGTGGCCCTGGAAGCCCGCAAAAGGGGCATGAAGGTAATCGTCTTTGGTTCTGCAAAAGAAGCAGAGGGTAAGCAAACACGCCACAGCTGCGGAAAAACCATTTTCGACCTGGCCGATATTATCGTCGATACCTGCGTGCCTATTCAGGATGCATCCGTGCCATTGAAAAACCATATGGATAAGATCGGTCCGGTTTCTACCATGGGCTTTATTACCGCCGTTTGGATGACGGTTACCACGGTTGCCGAAATCCTTGCCGAACGCGGGGTAAAACTGTATATCCATCCTTCACACAACGTATCGGGAGATACTACTGCAAAGGAAAGGCTTTCCGATGCACTTGCCGAATACAAGAAAAGAATAGCCGGGGTCTGATCGGCGGGCGACTGCCAACGCGGGCGCAAAAATCAAACCCTGGTCTGTCAGGCATTGCTGTCGGGCTGACCAGGGTTTTTATTTCAGTGGGTTTCAGTTTATTTCTTTTTCTTCTTGGTGGCTTTACCTGATTCATCTCCGGCGCCTGATGCAGCATCAAATTTCGCCTGGGCAGCTTCAAGATTGGCTTTCGACATCTTCAGCGCATCGGTGGCTGTTTTCTTGCCGGCCTTTCCTTTCCCAATATTGGTGTTGCCGGTAGTCAGTTTCTTGTTGGCATCCTTCATCTTTGTGTCGATCGCTTTTGCATCGGCTTTGTATTTGGTGTCAAGATTCTTCATTTCCGTTCTTGCATTGGTCGCTTCTTCCTTGTCCTTTGAAGTCACGCTCTTTTCTAAAGGCTTTTTGCTGGTTGCATATTCCTTGTCGAGCTTTTTCTTATCGGCTTCAAGGGCCTTGATCTCCGATTTGGATTCGTTGACCATCTGAGTGCCTGTTTTGAATAGAGAGTCTGCCGTTCTAAGCTGTTTCTCATTCAGGGCGACTTTAGCTTCAGCGGCTTTCACAGAGGCTTCAAGCCTTTTGAGCTCGGCAGCTTTCTTGTCCGGCTGTGCCTGCGAAAATACCTGGGAGGAAATAAAAACGAGCAGTAATCCTGCCATCCATAAAATTTTAAAGCTTTTCATAACGCTGGTATTTTAAATTTAATCTGGTTGTTATTTGGTGATTTTTAGGTTCATCGCAGAAATATTTCTCAATGCAAAGGGTGCCCGTTTTCATTCATACCGCTGGAAATTTTTCCAGAATAACTAAGGTACAAAGAATTTCTGTTAAGCGAACATTATACGGGCAAAATCATCAAAGGGATTCAGATTAGAGTCCTTTTATTTCTTTTCAGAATCTTTTTTTTCAATCTGTGGAAGAAATTTGGATTCACAAAGAGACGCGATTCCGCCTGTTTTACCATCTTGCCTGAAAAATAGCGCCTGTTATTAATAATAGCGTCATAGATGGATCGAAAGCCCTTGCCTGCACAACAAATTCCCTGGCTGCATCGATAAAGCTTTCGAACCGGTTATAAAGGGAAAAATTGCTTTCAAAAGGAGCGAACCTGGCCGCAAAGGGAAGCACGAGCTGTTTCACCCAGGCTTTGTCTTCTTCCCTGATCATCCCCAGCTTATTAAACCTGGCTTCCAGGTCGGAAACCATGCCCTCTATCCGTCTCTCATTTCGTTTTCTTGAGGCAGCATCATAGGTTTTCCATTCGGTTTCCGGAACTCCCTGGAGCCGCCACCACCTGGCGCTGTATGCATCGGCTGTTTTATGGTAAAGCGAAATCATGGAACAGAATATTCCAGTGAATGCCGGGGCACCTGTTAAATAGGTATGCCCGGAAATACCGGGAGGAGGCTAGATGATCAATAAAATTTAAGACATACCGGGGAAGGTATCCGGGCTTCCATACCTGTTTCGTGGAGCAGTCCGGTGGCAGGATCGATGCGGAAGGTCACCACGTTATTTGTTCCCTGGTTGGCAACCAGCAGGAAGTTACCGGTTGGGTCAAGGGTGAAGCTGCGGGGCCATCTCCCTTTGGTTTCCTGCTGTCCCACCGGAGTCAGTTCTCCTGTCTGATCATTGATGGAAAAGATGGCGATCGTGTTCACATCGCCGCGATTGGAGGCATACAGGAATTTCCCTGAAGGGGAAATATGAATGGCAGCGCAGGAGGCATCCTTTTTCAAGCCCGCCGGAAGGGTAGAAATAACCTGGAAACGTTTTAGCGCGCCGGTTTCTTTATCTCTTGTAAACGCTTCAATGGTGCCGTTCAGTTCTCCTACAACGTAGAACCAGGGCTGCGAAGGATGAAATACAAAATGCCGCGGTCCTGTACCAGGCATTACGGACGTTTCCTGTACCTGAACCAGTTCATTTTTTATTGTATCGATGCGGTATACCTTTATTCTGTCTGTGCCAAGATCGGCCGTATATACGAAGTTTCCTTCAGGATCCTGCATGATCATATGGGCGTGCGGGCCATCCTGGTTCTTGTGCGGACCTTTACCTTTGTGCTGGATTACCGACAGTGCATTCCCTAACGATCCGTCTTTTTTGATACGGTAAAGGGCAAAATTACCGCTGCCATAATTGGCCACCATCACAAATTTACCCGAGGCATCCACACTGATGTGACAGGGATATTTTCCCATTGATGAAACTGAATTGAGAAATTGCATCTGCAGGGAGGCAGGGTTCAGCCTGAATGCGCTCACTCCACCCATATCGCCTGCTCCCGGACCGCCATTTTCATTCACCGCATACACATATTCCTTGTTGGGATCAATACACAAGTAGGAGGGATTTGATGTGGCAGGCGAAGCTGCGTAAGGCGTAAGCGCACCGGTATGCGTGTTCATGCGGTATATATAAATGCCGGTAGATTTGGCTTCCGCAGGAGTATCGTTGTTGGTATAAGTACCTACAAAGAGATACAGGGAACTGTCGTTTTTCATGTTCAGCGAATCAGTGAGGTTGGCTGTGTTTACCGATTTTCTGTTATGGCAAGCGATAATGAGGATGCCAAGGATGACAAAAATGAAGGCGTTGCGAAGGCTCGTCATGGCTGATTGGTTTTGATCCTTTCAAAAGTAGCAAAATATGCATTAATTTGAGCAGAAATTGTGATAACACTTCTAAAGCCTGATGTTCAGGGATGTTTCGTCATCAGCATCATTGTTAATAAAATCATTCAACCGGTTTTAGAACAAATTGAACTGCAATTGGAGCAGTTACCTCGAAAGGAAATTGCCCGTAAAGCACTTGAAAATAGTAAAATTATTTTAGTAAAAAATTTGGAAGAAGCAGTTGAAATGACCAATGAATATGCACCTGAACATCTAATAATTTCAACAAGGTATTATATGGGCGTAGCTGCCAATATAGTAAATGCAGGGTCAGTTTTTTTAGGCGATTATACACCTGAAAGTGCAGGGGATTATGCCTCCGGAACCAATCATACACTACCTACAAACGGGTATGCCAAAGCATATAACGGCGTGAATTTAGATAGTTTTGTCCGAAAAATAACATTTCAGCAAATCACGAAGGATGGGCTTACAAATTTAAGTAATGCGATAACCTTAATGGCTGAAAGTGAAGATTTGCAGGCTCACAGTAATGCCGTCAAAATCAGGCTTGACTTTGAACCCGAAGACGAACCGTTTGATAATTGTACCCGACGTTAATGTTTTAAATGTACGAATTTTTATAAATATATGAATATCAATAATT
>JAKAMP010000130.1 GCA_021812865.1 Bacteroidota bacterium
CTTCTCCTGACCAAAAAATACCTCGATAACAACCAGCTTAAATACGATATTCTCCAGGCTTCGGGGAAAATGGATTTCGGAAAGGAGACCATTGAGTACGCTCAGCAGATCAACGCCGACCTTATCCTGGTGATCACCACCCGCAACATCCTTTTCTTAGACTATGTGCTGGGCGCCTCCGAGCAACAGATCATTGCGAATACCGCTAAGATTCCCGTGATGTGCGTGAATCCGCGCCCGGGCAAATTTTCCGGAGGCTTCAGCGCTACAGGAAACTGATGATCTTTATCCTGATAAGACCAAGAGACGTCATTCCCGGCGTCTCTTTTTTTAATCCGCCGGGCATTTTCAGAACTTACCCTTTTGATCCCAGCACCAGCTAATGCATTCTTACTGTATGAACCACACCATCGTCTTTGCCACCAATAACAAGCATAAGATAGAAGAAGTCCAGCTCCTGCTGGGCGATCGTTTCAACCTGATCAGCCTTTCCAGCCTGGGCCACATGGAGGATATCCCGGAAAACCAGACTACGCTCGAAGGGAACGCCCTTGAAAAAGCCCGTTTTATAAGTCATGCCTATAAAGTAGAATGCTTCGCAGATGATACCGGACTTGAAATCGACGCCCTGCATGGCGAACCGGGAGTATATTCAGCACGGTATGCTGGCCCGGACAAAGACTCCATGGCCAACATGCGGAAAGTGCTTGAAAAATTGAAGGGAGTTCGTAACCGGAAAGCCCGCTTCAGAACCGTCATTGCGCTCGTCTGGAAGGGCAGCGAATATCTTTTCGAAGGAACCGTGGAAGGAAGCCTCATTGAATCACCCAGGGGAACCATGGGCTTTGGCTACGACCCCATTTTCATCCCCGATGGCTGCCAGGAAACATTTGCAGAAATGAAACTCTCCGATAAAAACCTTATCAGCCACAGAGCCAGGGCAACCCAAAAACTGGTCGCCTTTCTTCTCTCCACCAGATAATACAAGTGAAACGCAATATACCGGACCTTTATACGTATGATATGAATCCATCAAAACCCTGAATCCCATCAACTAACCTCTTCATGACTTCCCCCCGCCGGATATTCCTTTCAACCTGGGTTATCGCCCTGACCCTCCTCGCCTCGGGGATTACTGTAAATTCCCAGCCCGTCATGGAAGGATGGATGGACCACCTTCCCTATTCAAGACCTTTCAGGGTAATCGAAGCAAACCAGAGAATATATTGCGCCACAGAAGCAGGATTGTTCTTTTTCGACAAAACCGACAACAGCCTCAATAAGCTTACCCGCATCCAGGGACTGTCCGACTTCAGCGTTTCAGCCCTCGCATACGATCCTGCATCGGGGCTGCTGATCATCGGCTATGACAACGGCAACATCGACCTGGTGAAGGGAACAAACATTCAGAATATTTCGGATATCAAGATCAAAACCACACTCGGAGACCGGAAAATCAACAACATTTACCTCAGCGGCTCCCAGGCCTACCTCGCCTGTGGCTTTGGTATCGTGGCGCTGAACCTGCAGAAAAAAGAGATTTCCGATACCTATTATATTGGTCCGGGAGGATCACCACTCGGAATAAATGATATCGGTGCAGATAATAATTACCTGTATGCCGCCACTGACCAGGGCTTGCGAATAGCCCTCATCAGCGATCCCAACCTGGTGGATTACACTCACTGGACGGTCATCCCCGATATCCCCAATAATGCCGGAAGGTTCACTGCCGTGGAAACCCTCGGACAAACCGTATATGCCCTCTTTAAAGCCGACCAACCCGCAGACGATAAAATATACTTCAGCAGCGGATCGGGCTGGAATGAACTCCTCACCGGAACAACCGGGAACTATGCATCCATCCGCACTTCCTATGAGCAACTGGTGGTATGCTCGGGCAA
Source organism: Bacteroidota bacterium (assembly GCA_021812865.1). Lineage (GTDB taxonomy): Bacteria > Bacteroidota > Bacteroidia > Bacteroidales > JAAYUG01 > JAKAMP01. The sequence continues at coordinate 1,905 of JAKAMP010000130.1, forward strand.
CCACGGATTGCTGTTCAACCGTGCAGGAAACAAAACCAGGGATTTTTATTATGGAAATCCGGTAGATGCCACCCTCGACAAAGACGGCAATTGCTGGATAGCTGACACATACACCGGACTGATCAGGGTGGACGTTGCGAACCAGCTGACCGCATTCAGACCCAACGGACCTCCTTCCCCCAAAGCCTTCAGCCTTGCTTCCTCGCCCGGGAAAATCATGCTTCTTGGGGGAGCAATCAATTCCTCCTGGAACAACACTTACACTCCCGCAGAAATTTCATACTTCCAGAATCAAACCTGGAAACAAATTGCCACCGATACCTTCAGAGACCCCATCTCTGTGGCCACGGACCCGTCAAACCCTTCACACCTGTACATCGGAAGCTGGGGTTACGGACTGCTTGAACTGCAGAACAATGCGCCCTTCAAACTCTTCAACGAAGCAAACAGCTCCCTGCAGACCATCATCCCGAATGATAAGTATGTGCGGATAGCCGGACTGGCCTTTGACCATTCGGGCAACCTCTGGATCACCAACTCGGGTGTGGCCAATCCCATTTCAGTGAGAAAACCCGGTGGCGACTGGAAAAGCCTTCCCTATTCCAGCCGGATCAATGCCGATATGCTCGGAAAAATTCTGATCACCCGGAACAACATCAAGTGGGTAATCCTGCCCAGGGGCAATGGACTTTTTGCTTTTGATGACAAAGGAACACCCGATAATCCCGATGATGACCAGACCCGGAAATTCGGCGTATCCGACCAGTACGGGAACACCATCAACAATTATATTTATTCCATGGCCGAGGACCTGGACGGCAATATCTGGGTTGGTACGGCCGGCGGACCCGTTGTGTATTATTATCCCGATGGCGTATTCACCGGTGATAACTTCTATGCCAGCCAGGTGATCATTCCCCGTAAGGATGGTTCAGGCCTGGGCGATATCCTCCTTTCCACCGAAACCATCACGGCCATTGCAGTCGACGGGGCAAACCGCAAATGGTTCGGCACCCAGAACTCAGGCGTCTTCCTGATGTCGTCCGACGGAACCTCACAGATTTACCATTTCACCACCGACAATAGTCCCCTCTTCTCCAATTCCATCAACGACATCGCCATCGAACCGCTTACCGGTGAAGTGTTCTTCGCCACGAGCAGGGGACTGATCTCCTTCCGAAGCACAGCCAATGCCGGAAATGAAACCTTCGGCAAGGTCTATGCCTTCCCCAACCCTGTGCGGCCGGGTTACGAGGGCAATATTGTGATTGCCGGACTGATCCGCAATACCCGCGTAAAAATCACCGATGTATCCGGTAACCTGGTGTATGAAACCACCTCCCTCGGCGGCCAGGCCGTGTGGAATGGCAAAAATTTCGACGGCCATCGCGTAGCTACCGGCGTTTACCTGGTCTTCTGCTCCAGCGAGGACGGCTCCCAGACCGCCATCACCAAGCTTCTTTTCATCCACTGAGCCTGCACAAACTGTCCACTGTCTGCTGTCCAATGTCTAATTTCTTATTTAATCCCACTTTTTTTACTGCCCAATAATTTCCCTATAATCCATAATGCCCTGAATCTTTGAATCTAAGAATCTCCAAATCTGAAAACCCACACCCTGTACCCTCGCGAGACAACCCGACCGCATGACTGCAAGACAATTTTTCCCACCCACCGAACCCAAAACCTTTAACTTCAAACATGAAACGGCGTCAGTCAACCCATCCCCTGCTAATCTCTAATCTCCAACCTGCCCGTCCGTAGCGAAGCGAAGGCGGGTCACTAATCCCAATAAGAATGATATTGAATTTTGTTGTATCTTTACTTCCGATTTTTTTCGCAACGTAAATCTTCGCAATCATGGTTGCCAATCCATTCAAATTCGGAACAGTGGTGGACGAACCCTACTTCACCGACCGTGAAAAAGAAACGGAAGAGATTCTCTCGATCCTGAACAGCGCAAACCATCTGATCCTGACTGGTCCGCGCAGGTATGGAAAAACCAGCCTGGTACGCAGGGCATCGCGTATGACCGGACGGCCGGTAATCTACCTCGACCTGCAGGTGGTAATGGGCAAGGATGATTTCGCCGCACAGGCGCTGAAACGCGTGTATCGCATGCACCCGGTGGAAAAACTCAAAAAGTACATGAAGTCCTTTCGCCTAATTCCTGCCCTCACCATGAATCCCGTAACAGGGGAGGTCGATGTGATGTTTCGATCTGAATCAGCCGGATTTGTGCCCCTCGAGGACGTGTTTGACCTTCTTCAGAAGATCAGTACCCGGAAAAAAAGACTGATCGTGGTGTTCGACGAATTCCAGGAAATCACCCGCATTCATCCTGAACTGGACCGGAACCTCCGTGCCATTCTGCAGCAGCAGGAGAATATAAGCTATGTCTTCCTCGGCAGCCGTGAATCGCTGATCCGTGAAATCTTCGAGAAAAAGAAATCCCCTTTCTACCACTTTGGCTATCTTATGCAATTGGACAAGATACCGGCCGAAGCATTCGCCTCGTATCTGCAGCAGGGTTTCCATAAGGTGAGCGACCAGTACAAAACCGTATCCTCCATGATCCTGGAGCAAACGCGCCAGCACCCCTATTATACCCAGCAACTGGCATTCACCACCTGGGAAATGATTGCCCGCTCAGGGTATTCCGATGACATTGTCCTCCGGGCAAGTGAGGAGATCATCCGCAACCACGACAACGATTATGAGCGCTTGTGGAATAGGCTCAACCGCACCGATATGAAAATCCTGGTGGGCATGGCCGATTGTGAACTTTCACCCTTGTCGGATGAATTCTCACGGCGATACAATACCGGCCCGTCCAGCACAGTCTTCAGCAGCCTGCAGCGCCTTACCCAGAACGGTTTGCTGATAAAATCAGCCGAAGGTTATGCCCTCGATGATCCCTTTTTCAGAAAATGGATCGCCCTCAAACGCGCCTCCTGAACTCAAAACCAAACAGGAAGTAACCAGAAGAACAAAAGCATCTTCAATGAAAACCCGCGGTATTGCTTTGCATTCCATCCGTTATTCTGAGAGCGGCAACATCGTTGCGGTATACACGGAAGAATTCGGCCGCAGGTCATATATGGTGCATGGCGGCAGCAGGAAATCATCGAAGAAAATGCCCCTTTTTCAACCCCTCACCCTGCTGATGCTCGAGGTGGACCACAAACCAAACCGGGAAATACAGCGCATCAGGGAGGCCAACGTGCTCACTCCCCTCGCTGAGATTCATACCAACATGCCCAAAACCACCATTGCCCTTTTCTGCGCTGAAATCCTCTATCGCACCATCAGGGAGGAGGAAAGTAATCCCACCCTCTTTTCCTTCCTTCATCATTCCATACAGATGCTCGACCTTTTGCAGAAAGGAACGGAGAATTTTCACCTGGCTTTTATGATGCAACTCAGCAAATACCTGGGATTCTTTCCTGCCGGCAATTTCAGCCCACTCAAAAATGGCTTCAATTTCCACACTGGCAGTTTCGAACCGGTGCAGCCCGGACAAACACTCGATGCCGTAAGCAGCGAACTGATCAACCGCTTTCTCTCCGTTTCATACACCGACTTGCACAACATTGAACTCAGCGGAACCCAACGCAGCAACCTGCTTGATAAAATGGTGCAGTTCTTCCAGTTCCATATCGAAGGGCTGGGCGCCATCAAATCCCTCAAAATCCTGCAGGAAGTCTTTGCATGATGGCGTTATGCCCATACGTCCGGGATCAGATATCCCATAAACCATTCCCAGTTCAGGTCCCGGATCAACATTGGCAATTCATTCCCTTGGATTCGCGATTCGCCTTACCCGAAACTTCTTACCCGAACAAGAGATCAATTCTGTTCTTGCCGCAGAATTATCCCCCGAATCTAAAATCTTTGAATCCTTGAATCCCTGAATCTTTGAATCTGTCCTACTAATCTCATCCATTCCCTGAATTGACCGCATGAACGTCAACCGCAGAGACCGCACCACCGAACCGCGGCGGAGACCAGTCAGACCAGAAGACCATCCGCCGCGGCGGAGACCAGAAGACCAGTCAGACCATCCGCCGCGGCGGAGACCAGTAGACCAGTAGACCAGACAGACCAGTAGACCAGCCAACCCAGCCGCACAACAATATTTCAGGCTAACAGCATAGAAAACTCCACTCCGTGTCATTCCTTCACAATTGTTAATATCATCTTTCTGTCTCCCAGATAATTGTTTATATTCTGAATTATATTTGATAAAGGTACAGAATACACCCAGGATAGTCAGAACACTCCAGTACCTAATTGACCTGTAATGACATCAGGAATGTTAGATAAATATTATTACCTTACATGCTGATAATTAGTTATTCAACTAACTTTTAAGGGCGTTATGCGTATAAAACCTGATATTCTGAGCAATAATGAAGCTCGAAGCCATATAATCAACTTTAGTCAAAAAGATGGGGAAATCAACCATGAAATTAGGGCTTATCGTGTAAAACGAGATATTTTCCCTGAAATTCAAAAGTGGAATAATATCTTTGTAGGTTTGCAATATTAGTTAGATAGGAATTTTGATGATTTTTTTATACGGTTAGTTAGATAAAAGCGGGGTAAATAATCAGGCAGAAGAGAGGGATGACAAAATTTCTACCCAACCATCATTACGCAAAACAGGCGCCAGCATCCGCCTTGCGGGTAATTTTACTGCCTGCAGAACCTGTATTTGCACATTTCCTTCCCCGGAAAACATTCCTTTCATTTTTCCATTTTTCCAGCTTTCGCATCCTGGCGGGAATCCTATCGCGTGATTTCCCCGCTTTGCTTACTACACCTCACTTGAATCCATAAAAACATTACCATACTTTCCACACGTAAGAAGAAAGCATATGAAAACGATAGCCCGATCAAACTCCGGAAAACTTTTCAATGACATGCCCGGTCATGAAAAACCAGCCGGTTTGGTTCCATACAGGATCATTTTTATGCTTCTGTTTATACTGGCAGTATTGTCAGGAAGACAAACGTATGCCCAGCAGGGTGTCGGTATCAGTGAAACCACCATCACTCCCGATGCTTCTTCCATTCTCGAGTTGCGGTCCATCGCAAGGGGATTCCTCGTCCCCAGAATGACCACGGCACAGCGAACAGCCATTGCATCGCCTGCCCAGGGACTGCTGGTGTATGATACTGACCTTAAAACCTTCTGGTATTACCAGGTAAGCTGGAGAATGATCATTTCCAATATACTGTTCGACTGGCTCGATTCACGAATCACCAACGATTCCGCACGCCTCGAACAACGATCCGCCTGGTTCGATACACGCATCACTAGCGATTCGGCTAACCTGGTTTTCATTAAAAACGGGCTTGATTCACGCATTACCAACGACTCCTTAGC
>JAKAMP010000131.1 GCA_021812865.1 Bacteroidota bacterium
AGGCTCATCCCATGGTATATGCCTGGCCCTGTTCATGGTTTCGGTGGTAACTTATGTACACCGTTTTATTCCGCAGGAATGGAGGGCAACCGGACAATCATTCATTTATGCCTGCTATTTTGGAGCAGGACTGGCCATGGGAAATGCATGGATCGGATATCTTTCACAGAAAATAACCGTAAAAAAAGCCATGGCAGTTGAGGCAGGATTGACCCTGCTGCTGATAATTGCCGTTATAGCTGTGTTCCGTTACATGAATAGGAACCATCGGCAGGCACAGGGTACGGTATAAACATTTTTTTAAATTATGTTAAATTCAAACCGGTAGGCGGGAATGGGCCGATTGAAAGTTAACCAAATTACATACCTTTGTAACTTCTTAAGCAACTTCATATTTATACACGCATGAAATATATCCGGAAGTTCAAAAAGGGAATCCTGGTGGCGGGCGTTGCCATTGTGCTTGTGCTGTCGGCAGGATTCATGGTTTCGAGTGACAGGGATTTTGAGATACTGAAGAATCTCGACATATATTTTTCACTTTTCCGTGAACTGAATCTCTTCTATGTAGATGACACCAACCCCGAAAAGCTGGTGACCAAGAGCATTGATGCCATGCTGAGTTCGTTGGATCCATATACGCAGTATATCCCGGAATCGGAAGCTGATGATTTCAGGTTCCAGACCACCGGTGAATATGGAGGCATAGGCGCAATCATCCGCAGGGGTACCGATGCGGTGGTGATTGCCGAACCCTATGAAAATTCTCCTGCAGCCCGCAGCGGGCTTAAAGCAGGCGACCTGCTTACTGAAATCAACGGTAAGCCAGTGAAGGACCAGGCCATCACGGATGTGAGCGAGATGCTGAAAGGCGCACCCGGTACACAAATCGAGCTCACAGTTAAACGTCCTTACGAAAACAAAACCTTCAAAAAAACCATCACCCGGGAACAAATAGTAATCCCCAATGTTCCTTATTATGGAATAGTGGCTAAAGGCATTGGTTATATCCGTCTGTCGAGTTTCACTCCCAATGCGGGGAAGGAAGTGGGCGATGCCCTCAAGGACATGAAAAAGAACATGAACGTTCATTCGGTTATCCTCGACCTGCGGGGTAACCCGGGAGGTCTACTGGTTGAAGCCGTCAATGTGGTGAGCAATTTCGTTGACAAGGGCCAGGAAGTAGTTAGTACCCGTGGCAAAGTGCAGCAATTTGACAATGTATACCGTACCACCGATAACCCGGTTGACAGTGTCATCCCTTTAGTGGTGCTGGTAAACCGTTCTTCTGCCTCAGCGTCTGAAATCGTGACCGGGGCAATCCAGGATCTCGATCGTGGAGTGATCGTGGGTCAACGTACCTTTGGCAAGGGGCTGGTACAAACCACCCGCCGGCTGAGCTACAATGCCCAGCTGAAAGTGACCACGGCCAAATACTATATTCCCAGTGGCCGGTGCATCCAGGCTCTGGATTACAGTCACAGGAACCCCGATGGCAGCGTGGGCTATATACCCGACTCACTAATCCGCGCCTTTAAAACCAAAAAAGGCAGGGTGGTTTATGATGGAGGTGGCATTCAACCCGACATTCACGTGGAAACAGATCTCCTCAGCAACCTCGCGGTGAGTCTGTACACCAAGAACCTGATCTTTGATTATGCCACCGATTATGCGGCCCACCATGATACTGTTCTTGCAGCAAATAAATTCAGGATCACCGACGAAATGTACAGACAATTTACTCAGTTCCTTCAGGGCAAGGATTTCGATTATGAAACAGAAAGTGAAGCCAAACTCGACGACCTGATCAAACTTGCCAAAAGGGAAAAATACTATGCAACGGCAGCTCCGGAATTCACAGCGCTGAAACAAAAACTGGCACACGACAAGAACAAGGATCTACAGATTTTCAAGCCTGAAATAGAAGACCTGCTTGGCGAAGAGATCATGAGCCGGTATTATTACCAGAAAGGTCGTATTGAATTTTCCCTCCAGACCGACGAACAGTTCAGCAAGGCCATTCAGGTGCTGCAGGACCCGCAATTGTACAACTCCATCCTCAATGGTAGCTGGAAAGAAAAGACCACCGAGGCCCGGGCATACGACATGCAAAATGCGGACTGAAACCCCGGATACCTTTTCTAAGTGGATGCCCGACAGCCGGATGAGCCTAGAATCTCGATCGGCGTGGCAGAAATACTTACCTATGTAGTTGAATCAAGCGGTGCAGCCTTGAAACGATTCCTGATCATCCGGTTCAGTTCTATTGGCGATATCGTGCTTACTACGCCTGTAATCCGTTGTCTTAAAACTCAGCAGGCAGACTGTGAGATTCATTATGTAACGAAAAAGCAATTTCTTCCTTTGCTGGAGGCCAATCCCTTCATCGATAGGCTGCATGCTTTCGATGGGAATCTCTCTTCCCTGGTAGCCGAACTGAAACCCTTCCGGTTTGATGCAATTTTCGATCTTCACGGGAGCCTTCGAAGCAGGCTGCTTACCCTGATACTCCGCAGGAAGTCGTATGTATTTCCCAAACTGAATGCCAAGAAATGGTTGATGGTAAAATTCAAAATCGACCTTCTCCCACGCATCCATATTGTTGACCGGTATCTGTCCACACTGAAGAAATTCAATATTAAGAACGACAACAAAGGACTGGACTATTTCATACCCCCTGCGGGAGAAGTGGATCTGCAGTCTCTTCCTTCAATCTTTCATCAGGGATTCATCGTTGTCGCCACCGGAGGGAAACATAACACCAAGCAGATCACCACCGACCAGATGATTGAATTGTGTGGATTACTTAAATACCCGGTCATTTTGCTGGGCGGCAGCGAAGATGCAGCGAAAGCAGAAGAGGTGTCCGCCCGGTCCGGAAAGGATATTTTCAACGGGTGTGGCCAATACTCCCTGAACCAGTCGGCCTCCCTTTTGAAACAGGCACGCGTGGTGATCGCCCCGGACACTGGCATCATGCATATAGCCGCGGCGCTAAAGAAACCCGTGCTTTCCATCTGGGGAAACACCATTCCCGGATTTGGCATGTACCCGTATATGCCCGATCCCCGTTCGGTTTTGTTCGAAACCATAGGACTGTCATGCAGACCCTGTTCAAAACTTGGCTATCCTGCTTGTCCCAAAGGCCATTTCCGTTGCATGCTTAACCATTCCATGTCCGACATAGCGGTAAAAGCAAACCTTTTCTGATCTTTCTACTCCTCAGGCATTTTGATCACCCTGTATTAGGGTTTACTCATACGGCTGATGATTTTATCCGCAAAACGGTAATGCGAATCACCTTAACCCCGGAAACTTTTCTCTGGAAAATCGTAAACCTTTGCAGATAACAACACAAGGACATTCTTGCACATGAAAAACCTTTTGAGCATACCAGAGACACAGACTGAACCTTTTATCGAATTCAGCCGCGGCACCCTCATTATCAGGGGCAAATCCATCCCTACCGATTCGGCACCCTTGTACAACCAAGTAATTGATGTGTTTTACCAGTACAGCAAAAAACCACTGCCGGAAACTAACATCATCATTGACCTGGCATACATCAACTGCAATTCTTCCCGCTCTCTTCTGAATCTTCTCATTGTGGCGGAACATATGCACAAGGAAGGTTTTGGGATTAAAGTCATATGGTACCACAATGAACATGACGAGCTGATGCATGAACAGGGCCTGGTATTCAAGGACCTTCTTTCTGTACCCGTTGAGATTACATCGTTCAAACGCTGACGGGCCACTCTCGTTGTTCCTGTGCATGAATAATTATTCCCACCTGCAGGCTGAAACCACGGCCATCTTATCCAGTCCTACCTGGCAAAACCAACAGGGAGCCTCTCTTGTAATAAGTCGATGTACTGATTTGATGCATCGATCCTGCGCCGGGCAACGTTTTTGCCTGGACCAGAATTATTCCTCGATCACCGAACAAAGAAATGATATTCTCTGCATAATAGTGACTGATATTTTTTTACTTTGCATTGCCATGCTACGACAAAAATTTTGTTTTGCTTTCAGGTTTGTCAATCTTAAGGATACGTCGTCATGGCCAAGTGTAGCGCAAAGGAATTGCCTGACCTGAAAGGTTTAAGTAATTGAACAAAGTATTATGAAAGTTTTGGTTACCGGAACGGCTGGTTTCATTGGTTTTCACCTGGCGCAGCGCCTACTAAGCGAAGGACATGAGGTGGTTGGCCTGGATGCTATCAATGACTATTACGACGTGGAGCTCAAATACAACCGGTTGGCCGTGTCGGGCATCAAAAGAACGTCCATCATACAGGGTCGTCTCGTGCAGAGTACACTTTCCCCCATGTACAGATTCGTCAAAGCAACGCTTGAAGATCATCCCTTCATGCTGGAATTGTTTGAACGCGAGAAATTTGATATCGTAGTGAACCTGGCAGCCCAGGCCGGTGTAAGGTACAGTCTTCAGAATCCGCATGCCTATATCAATAGCAATATTACTGGTTTTCTGAATATATTGGAAGCCTGCCGGCACTATCCTGTGAAACACTTAGTGTATGCCAGCTCATCAAGCGTATATGGCCTGAATGAAAGCTTCCCCTTTTCTATTCATGAACCTGCCGATCATCCCATCAGCCTCTATGCTGCCAGTAAAAGAAGTAACGAGCTGATGGCTCATGCATACAGCCACCTTTACGGCTTACCTACAACCGGACTGAGGTTCTTTACAGTGTATGGCCCCTGGGGCCGGCCAGATATGGCCTTGTTTATTTTTACCAGGTCTATCCTCGAAGGCAAACCCATTGATGTGTACAATAATGGTGAAATGGAACGCGATTTCACCTATGTGGATGATATAGTAGAAGGAATAGTCAATGTAATGGGTGATGTTCCCAGACCCGACCCGCTCTGGAATTCTCAAAAACCCGATCCATCCGGTTCACGGGCTGCATTCCGGGTGTATAATATCGGGAACAGTCGTTCGGTTAAACTCACCGAGTTTATCGATGAAATTGAACAGACCTTGGGTATCGCGGCAAAAAAGAATTTCATGCCTATGCAGGCAGGCGATGTGGTTAAAACTTGGGCCGATGTATCGGATCTGAAAAAGAATTACGGGTATCAACCAAAAACCCCGGTAAGCCAGGGTGTAAGGAATTTTATAGCCTGGTACCGGGATTATTATAAGGTATGATCTCGTGGGTTGCACTGGATTCGAACCAGTGACCCCTACCCTGTCAAGGTAATGCTCTAAACCAACTGAGCTAGCAACCCGAAAAATGTGAAGCAAAAGTATAAAAATGCAGATGAACATCAAACAATATTTAACGATTTAGGTAGGAATATATCCGGATCAGCAACGGCTTTGAGTACACCGCCGGATAGAAAAGTTCAGGAGAAGTGGCAGGAAGAAACATGAGCAGGTTCACCAAACATATTTTCCGATTCATCATTGCAGGAATATTCATTCCGCTGTCCCTGCATGCACAACCTGCGGATGAATACACCATCAAAGCCGTTTGGCTGGAAAGATTTACGCGTTTCATCGACTGGCCAAAAAACAACCGAGTGAATGACCAGCGGAAAAATTTCACCATTGGCATTGTGGGCGACGATCCTTTTTGCGGAAAACTGGAACAGGTATATAATGACCAGCGGATAAAGAATAAACTCGTAACCGTGCTCCGACTGGAATCTTATGCCGACATTGAAAAATGTGATCTCCTGTTCATTTCATCATCGGAAGCCGACCAGCTAGTGAACATTCTGGCTAAAACATGGAATAAAGCCATTCTCACCATTTCCGATACGCCCGGATTCGGTCAGAAAGGTGTGTTGATAAATTTCTACTGGGACCTGGAAAAAATCAGGTTTGAGATTAATGAAAAAGCAGTCAATGATTCCGGATTATATTTCGGATTCAGATTAATGAATGCGGCCACATTAATCAACCGGATAAATCCATAGTATGAAACTCCTGTCGAGGTTGTCCATACGTAACAAGATTTCGGCCATTATCATTTTTGTGGCTGCCTTGACCCTGTTTATTGGGTTTGCCATAAAGTTCGCCCTCGACATCAAAGAATACAAGCAGCAGCTTCTTCAACAAGTGAGAATGGATGCTCAACTACTAGCGGAGTACTGTGTGAGTCCCCTCACTTTTCCTGACCCCAGCGGGGCCGACACGCTCCTTTCCCGGCTCAAAACTGTTCCATATATCCGCTCAGCGGTGCTTTACGATGAGAACAACAGGCTGTTTGCCTTCTATTCTGCCAAAAAATATGATTTCCAGGTGGAAAGAATCGATCGGAATTTCACTTCGAAGTTTGAAAAAAATATGCTTCACCTGCACCAGCCGGTGAGGTATAACGGACGCTTTTATGGTACCATATGCATAAAGGCCAGCACCGACAATGTCAGCCGAATGATAAGACACACTTTCGTGATTCTGCTGATCCTCGCCTTCAGCCTATTTGTTTTCCTGTCTTTCCTGGCAAGTATACTCCAGCGGATCATTTCCACTCCCATCCTGAAACTGGTTGCCATGACCAGGCTGGTTTCCCGTGAATTGAACTATTCCTTTCGGATCAAAAAAGAAACCAATGATGAAATCGGCCTACTGGTGGACGGTTTCAATACCATGTTTGAGCAAATAGAAAAGAGGGAGCAGGAGAAAGACAAAGCCTTGCGCAGGTACAAAAAGGCTAAGGAAAAAGCCGAGAAAGCAGACAATCTGAAAAGCGCGTTCCTGGCCAATATGTCGCATGAGATTCGGACACCGATGAATTCCATTATCGGTTTTTCATCGCTTCTCGAAAATGAAGACCTTAGCCCTGAAAAGCGTCAGGAATATATCCGTCTTATCCGGGTGAGCGGACATCTCCTGCTGAATCTTATCGACGATATCATCGACATTTCCAAAATTGAAGCTGATCAGCTGAATCTTTTCTTTTCCAGTTGCCAGGTATCAACCCTGCTGGAAGAAGTCTTCGCTACCTATTATCAGGATACGACCCTTCAATCGAAAAAAATCAAGCTCCTTCTTGAAGTGGGGCATGATGTGACTCAGATGAATGTCATTACCGACAAGCTGAGGGTTAAACAGGTCATCAGCAATCTAATCAGTAATGCGATCAAGTTTACCGAATCGGGTTCAATCAAGTTCGGCGCCTATTTGCAGGAAGATGGTTTTCTAAGGTTCTATGTTACCGATACAGGCATCGGAATCCCTCCGGAGAGCCTGGAGGTGATCTTTGAAAGGTTCCGGAAGATTGAAAGCGACCGGAGCAGGCTT
>JAKAMP010000132.1 GCA_021812865.1 Bacteroidota bacterium
GGAAATTCCAGAGGGACAGGTTAAGGCTTTTCGCTTCGCCGAAGGTTTTACAGTGCAGATCAAGCCTTCTTCTAAAGGAAACTGGATTACGATGGATAATGGCGACCGGGTGTGGCGACTGGCAATACATTCAGCGGGAGCCTATTCCATCGGTATGATATTGGAACGCTATCAACCTGTTCCCGGAGGAAAGATATATCTGTTTAACAAAGACCACACGGAGATTTTCGGGGCCTTTACATCTGAAAATATAGCCCCCGGCGGATTCCTCTCCATAATGCCTTTTCCCGGAGAGGATGTCGTAATTGAATATGATCTGCCAAGGGCTGCAGGTGCACAAGATCCATTTGTGATCACAACCCTGGCACATGATTACAAGAATTTTTATAGCCTTATGGGTAGTTCCGGAAGCTGCAACCTCGATGTAAACTGTCCCCAGGTGGCTAACTGGCACAAAGAAAAAAACGGGGTATGCAAACTTCTGATCAATTCTATAGAACTGTGCTCAGGGGTACTCGTCAACAATGTCCGCAATGACGGCCGGCCATTTGTTTTAACCGCAAATCATTGTATCAACACGGATTCTTTGGCCAACCGAACCCTATTTATTTTCAATTTCGAGAAAGACTCCTGCGGAAGTTCTTCAATCGTTTCCAATTCACATGTACTAAGCGGTTCCTGGTTGAAGGCTACCAAGTTATATCTCGATTTTACCCTGGTTGAAATGGGAGAAAGGCCGCCCTATAGTTTTACCCCTTATTATGTTGGCTGGAATATCGATACCGCAGGAATCCTCAATACTGTAGCCATCCATCATCCGGAAGGCGACGTGAAAAAAATATCCATTGACGCCAATCCGCCCACCGTTTCTAGTTTTGAGTCTCCTTATTCGGCCAATGCCTTCTGGAAGATAGGACGTTGGGAAACAGGAACCACTGAACCCGGATCATCAGGCGCACCGCTGTTCGACCAGAACCACCAGGTGATCGGCACACTCACCGGGGGACAAGCAACCTGTTATTACCCGGTGAATGATTTTTTCGAAATGATCAGTCGGGCATGGAATGAATATCCTGATTCCTCCAACCAGCTCAGATACTGGCTTGACCCTGATCATTCGGGATTACACAAGCTTATTGGGCTTAACCCTTTCCCGTTTTATGCATCCAATTGCGTGCAATCAGGCAATATCTTGGCAACGGAAAATGCTGTTTATCCTGAAATCCCTGGTGCAAAAGGCTATTTTACAGGGAACAATGATTTCGGGTTTAATCTATATGCCGAACGGTTCATTCCAGCCGATACCCTGCGGCTTACTGGCGCATACATAAGCATAGCCAGGCTGAAGGCTGCTTCCATGGATTCATACCTTACTCTGTATTTTTGGAAGAAAGCTTTGAACCCTGATTCGCTGGTGTTTTCCCAGAAGGTGATGTTTACCAATCTGACTGAAAATTCAACCGTTTTTCTCCCATTTAACAAGCTTGTGGTTACGAAAGATACCTTCTTTGTGGGGTACCAGGTAAACAGCATGGTTTCGGATACTTTGGCTCTGTATATGGCTGCCGACAGGGGCTTGTCAGGGTTGAACACAGCATATGTCTTTACCGGATCAGCCTGGCAGCCATTCTCGGCGGTGGCATACTATGGGTGGATCACGACTTCCCTGGCCATGCAGGTACAGAGTTGTGATACGGTTAGTTCGGGGATCAGGTCGAATGTGTTGATGAAGTCGGTTACCATTTATCCGAACCCGGGAAACGACGTTTTCAGGGTTGACCTTAATCATCCCGTTCGGGAACCTCTTTCTCTCAGAGTATTTACGCTTTCCGGACAGGAAGTGCAGGTGAAAATAATCAGTCAGGATGTGAATGGATGCCGGTTCAACGTTCCAAATGCCACTGTAGGAATCTATCTCGTAAGGATACAGTCCGGCCAGTCCGCATATACGGTCAAACTGGTAAAATTCTGATCCTTCCATCGAAATGAATCAGGTAAACGATATATTGAAAAATCGGCATATTAGGGAACTTCTTTTCGCAGGGGTTGTTCTTGGGATAGTCCTGTTTGCCGGTGGATGTGGAAATCATCAACCGGCATGGAATAGAATAACGCCTGGTCTTTCCGGTACACCTGGAACCAGTGTCGTGCTGCACCATGCTACTGGCTTTTCCATCGAGCAAGTAAGCGGGGGAACGAGAATCCGTGTGTATAATCCATGGCAGGGCGCTGAAGGAATTACCTTCACCTACCTGCTGGTTCATGATTCTGCAAACCTCTCCGCACAACCTGGAGATATGATTATCAGAGTCCCCGTCAGAAGGATTATATGTTTGTCGACAACCCATATCGGGTTTATCGGGTTTCTGGGAGAGGAAAATTCCATTGTTGGTGTTTCCGGGGCAGGATATGTATGTAACACCAAGGTACGACAGGCGCTGTCGGAAGGCAGGATAAAAGATGTAGGCTATGATATGACGCTGAATTATGAGCTGATTGTGGGATTGCATCCCGATTTGGTGCTGGCCTACGGAGTGAATAGCGAGATTACAGGCGTATATCAGAAGCTGAAACAACTGGGCATACCCACGCTCTTTATTGGTGAATACCTCGAACCGTCCCCTCTGGCCAAGGCCGAATGGGTGAAGTTAATCGCCTGCCTGTATGATCGCGAAGAATATGCACAGGAAAAGTTTTCAGCCATTGAGCAATCATACACCGATACAAGAAATAAAGTAACTGCAGAAGACACGAAGCCTGTTTTGATGACCGGCCTGCCCTGGAAGGAATCCTGGAACATCCCGGGTGGAGAGTCCTTTACAGCAAGGCTCATCGCCGATGCCGGAGGATCTTATCTCTGGAAAAAATATAAAACCCGTGACAATATACCTCTGAATGTGGAAGAAGCAGTAAGTGATGCCCGAAATGCTGACATCTGGATCAATGCAGGCGTGGCAATATCCATGCATGATATTCTTTCTACCGATGAACGACTCGCAGATGTTCGCCCCTTTAAATTGAACCAGGTATATAACAATAACGCATGGCTCTGCCCGGGAGGAGGAAATGCTTTCTGGGAGTCCGGTGTGGTTTCCCCTGATGTGATACTCAAAGAACTGGCCGCCATCATTCACCCTGAAATCATCCATGTGGACACTTTCAGATATTACAGGAAATTGAACTGATTTATCATGAACCCAGCCGGAAATCAAGGCCATTTATTACTTTTGTATAAATGAATGAAATGTTTTTTTATAATTATTGACATTATGGCAAGTTTAAAAACTCTGAAAAAGGACATCAACGGTCTCACCGATGACCTGATCACTGAATGCTTCGTATACCAGCATTTTCATAGTGAAATGAATGACGAAAAGCTCCTGGGTATTCTTCAGAAGATCACCGTCAAACGCAATGAACTGGTAAGCCGGATCAATGGTGTTTCAGGGATGAAAGATAAAAAAGAGGCGAAAAAACATCTGCAGGCTGTCAGGGAAGGCATTCCCGGGTTCATTGATATTCTCGATGAACTGAAAAAATAGATCCCCGCATGACCAACAGGGCCCTGCCTGGGGAAACCGCACTTGCACGCAGGTATATTTTACTTATTGTGCTTGTGTTTGTGTTTGTTTTGCTCGATTTCATGACTGGGTCGGTAAACATGCACTGGCGAGACTTGTTCAGTGCATGGATTCAGGGTGGCCTGGCTGATCAAACAAGCCTGAGCATTATACGGGAATTCCGCATTCCCAGGGTGATCACAGCCCTGCTTGCCGGTATGGCTTTATCTGTCAGTGGACTGCAAATGCAGACCATTTTCCGCAATCCCCTTGCAGGTCCTTATGTCCTGGGGATAAGCTCGGGAGCTAGCCTGGGCGTCGCCATTCTGGTCCTTGGTTTCTGGCCGGCGCTGTCCGGAACTATGATGGGCGTTCCGGGAAACTGGGCTGTTCTGGTGGCAGCTGCTTCCGGGGCAGGTATCGTGCTCTTCCTGATCCTCGCTGTTTCCTCCCGCATACAGGATATCATGACCATCCTCATTCTCGGCCTTCTGTTCGGGAGCGCTGTGTCTGCCATAGTGAACATTTTGCAGTATTTCAGCAATGAATATTCCTTGCGCACTTTTGTTCTCTGGAATATGGGAAGCCTTTCGGGCGTGTCGCGCTCACAGTTGAATATTCTCGGTCCGGCTATACTTTTTGGCCTGTTTATTTCACTTCTTACAGGGAAGATTCTGAATGCCATGCTGCTGGGTGAAACATATGCCAAAACGCTGGGAGTGAACATCCCTGTGGCAAGGTTTTTCGTCTTCCTTAGTACCAGCGTGCTTGCGGGAGGGATCACCGCGTTTTGCGGACCTATTGGCTTTGTCGGAATTGCGGTGCCTCACCTGGCAAGAATGATATTCAGAACATCCAACCATCATGTGCTCATCCCTGCTTCCATGCTGCTTGGGGCGCTGATTATGCTTGTCAGCGATATCATCTGCCAGCTACCCGGAACCGACTTGGTGCTTCCCGTGAACTCCGTTACTGCCCTGCTTGGAATTCCTATAGTAGTGTGGGTTATTGTACGTAATGTGAAAATAACCAATCCTGCCTGAGATGGTTTCCATTCAGCAAATAGAAGTGGGATACCCTGGGAAAGGTGGGGTACAGCCGGTACTTTCAGGTATCAACCTCCAGGCAGAAAAGAATGAACTCGTAGCCATGGTGGGGCGAAACGGGGCAGGAAAAACCACCCTGATGAAAGCCATGGTAGGATTGCATACGCCCCTTAGCGGTTCTATTTTTCTCGATGGCACTGACCTGGTTCATTTAGGAAGGATAGAATTGTCTAAAATAATCAGCTATTTGTCTACTGACCTGATTCATAGCCCTTCCATGACGGTGTATGATCTGGTAGCCCTGGGAAGATATCCCTACACGCGTTGGCTTGGTCTGTTGGAACCAGCCGATAAAGAATGGATAGACAAGGCCATGGAATATACGCATGTAAGTTCCTTTGCACGTAAAAGCCTGAATGATTTATCCGACGGTGAACGGCAGAGGGCCATGATCGCACGTGCCCTTGCCCAGGATACCCCGCTGATGATCATGGATGAACCGGCAGCCTTTCTCGATGTGGTGAACCGCTATGAGATTATGATGATGCTCAGGAAAATGTGCCGTGAAGAAGGCAAAACAGTCATCATCTCAACCCACGACCTGTCCATGGCTCTCCATGAAGCCGATAAGGTGTGGCTGATTAACCAGGGTGGAGCCGTGCAGGGCGCTCCTGAGGACCTGGTACTGCAGGGCATGTTCAGAAATCTTTTCCAGGGATCGAGGGTCTCGGTCGATGATCAATCGGGCGCCATTCAGTTGCAGCACCCCATCATGGGTAATGTCAGTTTGGAAGGAGAAGGTATGGAAACGGAATGGACAAGAAAAGCCCTCGATAGATACGGGTTCAGAATCAACGATGACCAGCCTCTGTTCAGGGTTATTGTCAAAGTGGATGAGAAGGGGCATTACTGGAAATTTCAAAAAAACGATGAGGAATTGATGTTCAGGAATATTTATGAATTAACTTTACTTATCAGAAACAAATTTCACTAAACAACAAGCAAATGAATATGGCTAAAAAGATTGTTTCATATTTCCTGATTTTCCTTGTCCTGCTCTTTACCGTGATCGCTATACTTGGGATTTGGGATATCATTGATATCAGAGATGTTTTCGGAAACCTGATGAAAACCCTCTTCGTGGTCTTTATTGCCTCGGCAATCGTACTATTTATTTTCAGCGTTCTGATCAAAGACAACAATCAAAGGCCGGAGAATTAGCCTCCGGTCTTCAGTCATCTGCATACAACTTTTGCAGTAATTTTTCAAGTTCAGGAATGCCCAGGTTTCCTGCGACGATTTTTTTGTCCTTACCGATCAGGTAAATTACCGGCAGGTATTCGAGTTGATAATCCCTTACCAGGTTGGCATTTCCGGCTCCTGTTACTTCTATCCACGTTGGGTTAGCGGTTTCGGTATGTTTAAGCCATACCTGCCGGTCGTCCGACATACATACCGCATATACGCTCAGTCGTTTTGAACCATACCGGCTGCTGATCCTGGTAATCTCCGAAGAAGCATATTTGCAGGCGGGACAGTTCAGGTCGAAGAAAAATACTATCGTGTACCGGTCGTTCAGGGAAGAAATATTCCGCACTTTCCCATCCGGGCCGGGCAGGGAAAGCCCCGGAGGTACTGTTCCCGGAAGAGTTACTTTCATTAAATCGATCTTGGTCTGAAGTTTTTGGAGCGTTGCCTCACTAAAACCAGCAACATCCCCGGCTTTGATGATTTGTTCTGCTACGTAAACATATACCCTTTCACTTCCCGGAAATCGCCGGTGGGTGTAATTCTGCAAAAGCCAGGTGAAAAGGAAATCCCTGTATGGTTTGCTCACGGAGAAATTCTGCCCGGCGAACCCTATGACTTTGATCAGTGAATCGTTCGATTGCGGTATCATCCGGTTAAAATACATGTCCAGTTTTTCAGCAGGATAGGGAGTGTGCAACAACCTCGCATCGGAAAGGTCAATCCCGTCAAGGAAATGACTTATTGTTCGGTAATACAGATATCTCAAGCTGGTGGTGGTCATGCCTTTGGGTTGCCACTGGGGAATGTCATTCTTTAACATGCGTATAACGCCTGCCGTAAGTGAATGGGGGTATTGCCTGATGAAGCTGTCTTTCAGCAGCTCCAGGCTTACTCTCGTTTCTTTCATCCGTTTTCTGAATATTTCCGTCGAATCGGGTAGGGAATTGTCAACCAGAAGTTCATAATGCTTGTATAGATCCTGGATATGCTGTGCACCTTTCTGATAGGATAGGTACAATGAGGTTTCACAGGAATCACTGATCTTCATGGTTCCAAGAAGGTTTCTAATGTCTGCTGTTACAGTTAATGACTGATCCTTTCCGATCAGGAGATCAAAGTACCGGTTACCCGGAATGACAAAGAAGTACAGGCCTTCGTCAAGCTTTCTGTTGTTCCAGGTTCCCTGGCCTGCCTTGTCCAGATTTATTGTATCCAGTGCATATTGTTTGTTCTGCCAGTAATACCCGGCTATCAGTTCCTGGTTTTCAAGCCCAGCTAATTGGAAATGAATGGAAGCCTTTTGTCCATTCACAGTTGAGGACAGACAAATTATAAGGATGAAAAGCAGGCTGCAAGATGGATGTAACAAACGACTCATAAAAGTTGGATTA
>JAKAMP010000133.1 GCA_021812865.1 Bacteroidota bacterium
AAGGGGTGGGAGCCCAAACCCATAATGGGGATAAAATTCCGTACATTGCTATTCCTACCACAGCAGGTACGGGAAGTGAAGCAACGAAAAATGCTGTGTTAAGCCGTCCGGGAATTCAGGGCTTCAAAAAATCTCTCCGTCACGAAAACTTTGTTCCCGACCATGCCATTGTCGATCCGCAGCTCAGCCTGAGCTGTCCGCCCGAAATTACAGCAGCAACCGGGATGGACGCATTTACCCAATTGCTCGAGTCTTATACTTCTACCCAGGCTAATTCTTTTACCGATGCTCTGGCTTTCCAGGGTTTACGGGGAATAAAGTTGTCGCTGAAACAGGCATTTCATCATGGAAATGATTTGAAAGCCAGAACCAACATGGCCTTTTCAGCATATGCTTCAGGAATATCCCTTGCATATGCAGGATTGGGAGTGATACATGGATTTGCTTCCTCGGTGGGCGCATTGTATGATATCCCGCACGGTGTTATTTGTGGAACCCTTATGGCCCCCGTCAACCAATTCATCGTGGAAAACCTGCTCACCTCCGGTCAGGAAAATCCGGCTTACCAAAAATATTTGAACACCGCCCGTCTCTTTATTGAAGACAAAACCCTTAATGAATCAGATATTCTGAAAGCATTTGTGGCATACCTGCATGAGCTATCACATGAGCTTGGGCTTACCGGACTATGCGGTTATGGATTCGGAGAAACCAGGATAGAAGATATCCTAAACAACACTTCGCTGAAAAATAACCCAGTAAAACTATCCCATAAAGACTTAAAGCAAATTCTATATAAGGTCATTTAAGTAAGTATAATACTTATATATAATAATTTTTTAAATCATTTTTAACGCTTTTTCAATAGGCAGGATAGCATCAATAGGGCGACACGTCCTGAGATTTCCTGGTTTATGAGGCATAACAATAGAGACAGCCGAAGCGGCAGGTTGCATAAGAGCCAATATCCACACTTTCATGGCACTGGCAAGATTCCCGTTGGTGTTTCGCCCTGGTATAGGGAATTTCACCCTCATGGGCATGAAACAATTCATTATCAATGCATTTTGATCGGCTTATTCCTGCATAATCCTCAGTATCGGCACACACCATTAAGCATATGCCGTAAGACGACGCTATGGCTGATAATTGCTGAATGAGCAATTCCTTTGCATGATGATCAGGATCATATATTCCCAGGCTGATAGTCTTTTTCAGGCATTTCCGGTAGGGTTGAAAGAAGCTAACAATGACTTTCAGGGTATGTCCTTCAAGTCGTCTGCAGAGATTTTCGAATTCACGAAGATGATATTCGGGTGTAAAAACGGGTGATATAAGTATAGGGTCATACCTCCATATGATGCGAGCCGGACCCAGTCGGTTGGACAGTTTTTTAAATATGCTGGTAACGGCGGGTTTGTTTGGAACACCGGGTTCAATTTCTGCAGGATAAGGTGTCAGGGTAAACTGGAAATAGTATTCAAATCCTTGCCGTTCTAAAGTATCCAGGCAGGAAAAAAAAGGAAGCGGATATTTGGTCCAGAATACAAACCCGTCCACATCTTCCGGCAACAGGCTCACCCTGCGGATCTGCGATGGGTTGAACGGATTGGCAACCTCTGCATAACCGGCAGAAAGACACTCGCTGAACCATTGAGGGAAAAAGGCCGGAATGTCGGTCCTCCTGCTGGCGCTGATAATCATTTCTTCCAATTTACATATAAAAGTAATTATCTTTGCAGACTTAAATGAACCGGTGGAAAGGAAATGGCAGAGACAATCAAACAGGGCGATACAGTATCCATTGAATATGCGCACCTGATTAACCTGCATTACAGAAGGTTATTACATCTTGCCCGCAAGCAGTTCAGTGAGGATGATGTTGAATTAATCCGTAAGGCCTGTCATTTCATAGAGGATGCTTGTGAAGCCAGGGCGGGAAATATTTCCTACCAGAAGCAGTTTATTCATTCCTTATCCATTGCACAGACTGTGGCTGAAGAAATCAGTCTGGGCGCAGCCAGTGTTGTAGGCGCTCTTCTTTACACATTTGAAGAGAGCGGCTACATAACCCATGAGATGATCAGGCAGGAATTCGGGGAATATATTGACAACCTGATGTCAGGACTTAAAGCCATTTCGGCCATTCCCCTTCATCAGACATCTGCCCAGGCGGAGAACTTCAGGAAACTGATCATTTCCCTGGCCCGTGATATCAGGGTAATTCTGATCAGGCTTTCCGACCTGATTGTCCGGACAAGGAATATCAGCGAATATTCTAAAGAAGATCAGCTCAGGCTTGCATATGAGTCCATGCAGGTATATGCACCTCTGGCGCACAGGCTGGGGCTATATTCCATCAAAACAGAGCTGGAAGACAAAGCCCTGTCTATCCTTGAACCGGAAGCTTATCATTCCATTGAGCAAAAGCTCAGAGAATCGGCACGCAAAAGGAACAAATTCATCAAGGAATTCATTGCTCCCATTGACAGGGATTTGAAAACGCATGGCTTTCAGTATGAAATCAAAAGCCGCACCAAATCCATATACTCTATCTGGAGAAAGATGACCAGGCAGAATGTAGATTTCGAAGAGGTGTATGACATCTTTGCCATTCGAATTATCTTGGAAAGTGTTGCTGAAAATGAAAAGGAGGATTGCTGGCGTGCATATTCTATAGTAACGGACATATATCAGCCTAATCCGCTCAGGTTGAGGGATTGGATATCAGTTCCGAAATCAAATGGCTATGAATCGCTTCATACCACGGTGATCGGGCCGGGTGGCAACTGGGTGGAAGTGCAAATCCGTACACGCAAAATGGATGTGATAGCTGAAAAGGGACTTGCCGCGCACTGGAAATATAAAAGCGGCGTGGAAGAATCGGATCTGGATACCTGGATCAATAAAGTAAGGGAGTTGCTGGAGGCCCCGGAGCAGGAATCCACGGCTCTCGTGGATGACCTTAAACTGAGCCTGTATACCAAGGAAGTTTTCATTTTTACTCCTAAAGGGGACTTGAAGAGACTACCCAAAGGATCTACCGTGCTCGATTTTGCTTTCGAAGTACACACCGGTGTAGGATCGAGCTGTGTTGGAGCCAAGGTAAACGGAAAAAATGTGCCCATCCGGTACGTGCTGAACAATGGTGACAGGGTGGAGATCATGACTTCCAAGAACCAGAAGCCTAAGCAGGACTGGCTTGAATTTGTCGCCACCTCAAAAGCCAAGAATAAAATCAGGCAATCCCTGAATGAAGAGATCGTAAAGCAGTCTGAACATGGCAAAGAATTACTGAAACGGAGGCTCCGAAACTGGAAAATTGCTTACAACGACGAAACAATACGAAAACTTCTGCAGTTCTATAAACTGAAAACAGCCATGGATCTGTATTACCAGATTGCAGAAGAAAAGATTGATATTGCGGAGGTCAAGGAAATCCTGTTAAGGTCTGAAGAAGAACCGGTTTTGAAGGCAGAGCAGGGGCCAGGTTCATCAGTTACAGAATTCAAACAGGAAGTCACTGCAGAGAAAGGATCCGATTTCCTCTTCATCGATGAGAAACTCGGCAATGTGGATTACAAGCTGGCCAAATGCTGCAGCCCGATACCCGGCGATGCTATATTTGGATTTGTAACGGTAAATGAAGGAATCAAAATTCATCGGGTGAATTGTCCGAATGCTGCCCAGATGCTTGGAAGGTATGGATACAGGATTGTAAAGGCGCAATGGACCAAGATCGATGCACGGGCTTTCTTCGAAACCGCAATCAAGGTCACCGGCCTCGACGAAATGGGAGTAGTAAGCCGGTTGAGTGATGTCATATCAAAAGATATGAAAGTAAACATGCGCTCCATTTCCATCGAAAGTACAGATGGGGTATATGAAGGGATCATCAAAATACTGGTGAAAGACATCCGACACCTGGATACCCTCATTGCCCGTCTGCTGAAAGTGAAGGGTGTAACGTCGGCTATCAGGATGGATGTGCAATAAAAACAGAAAGCTGCCCGGGCAACTTTCTGTATATGGTGGCAATGAACGGATTATTCTTCCGTTTCAATGAAATTCATGGGAATATTGATATAAGGCTGAAAAAACTGGCCCAATTCAAACATGTCATCATCGCCTTCCTCATAATGCCAATTGATTTCCATTTTATGCTCATTGTCATACCCGTCATTCAGTGCCTTCAATATATTATGCAGGGCTTTTGATGAACTTGTATTGATATATTCAAACCTAAGATTCACTGTGGTTTTAGGGGATGGAGTCTTTTTATACTCCTCAAGCCATTCAAGCACAGGCCTGTAAAATGCAACCGGATCCTCGGGTATGGATCGTCCCGATATTTCAATAAGTCCAGGCGTAAGATGCACCGAGGGAGTATGATTCGTTTTTTCCAACTTCAGACTATTCATCAGCATTCCATTTTTATCCCTAACAAATATAAATAAATAATGAATATTATCAAGAACAATTTTGTCATTGATAGATATTTATTGCCGGACACGCTTAAAAATTCCGGTAAAGGTTTTTGCAAATACACTCTCTGTCGCAAAGCAGTCAATATCAACATATAATGTAGGGATTGGAGAATGTTCATTCCCAGTAACCGCACACCAAATCAAAGAAAAAACAGGGCTACCCCGATTACGCTGATTACCGAGCCAATGACTTCCCTGGTTGTGATTTTGTGTTTCAGCAAAAGAACGGAGGGAGGAATGATCAGAATGGGCACCATGGCCATGATAGTGGAGGCGACTCCTGTGGAGGTGTAACGTATGGCAGTAAGAGAAAAAGATACACCCAGGAAGGGACCGAAAAAAGCACCGGAAGTAATGGCCATAATTCCTTTCTTATTCCGGAAGGCAGCTCCTACTTTGCTCCACCTCCTGAAAAGGGTTATTATCAATGCAAATCCTGCGATCCCTGTGAGTATCCTGATCTGAGTGGCGGCGAAAGGAGGGTAGGTTCCCATGCCATATTTACTGAATACAATACCCAATGCCTGTCCAAGGGCGCCGAAAAATGCATACAAGATGCCAAGAATAGGCTTGTCGATTTTCAGTTTTTCGGCTTCTTCATCACGCTTGAAAATGGCAATGGCAATTCCACCCATAGTCAGAATCATTCCAAAGAACCCCAGGTAACTGAGTTTCTCTCCCAGGATGAAATAGCCGAAGATGGCTGCGAGTGGGGGCGCGAGCGTCATGATGAGCATGGCAAACCATGAGCCCACAATGGTATATGACTTGAAAAGGAACAGGTCTCCAAAGACAAACCCGATGAAGCCCGACACGGAAAGCCATATCCAGTTATGCATGGATGCATCGGTGGGCAGAGGATAACCGCGGAATATCCAGTTCATCAGGGTTAAGAAAAGGAAGCCAAGACATAACCGGATCAGGTTCACCGGAAGAGACCCCACTTTCTTTGCAGCAGATTCGAAACTCAGTGCGGTGATGGTCCAGAAAAGGGCTACCAGCAAGGCGTAGAATTCACCCAGATGATGTGACATTCAACAGATTTTTGATGCGCAAAGATAGAATTTTTGGAATATAACCCTGCAAACACATTGGAGATTTCATCCTATCTTTGCCAGCCAAACAGGAGGGATAGATGAAAGCAGAAATTATCACCATTGGAGATGAATTGCTGATCGGACAGGTGGTTGATACCAACTCGGCGCACATTGCCCAGCAGTTGAATGATGCAGGCCTCGATGTGGTACATATTGCCTCGGTAGCCGATAATGGCAGTGATATTGTGTCAGCTCTTGATGCAGCTACGGCACGCGCATCTGCCGTGCTGATCACCGGCGGATTGGGCCCCACCAATGATGACCGGACAAAACAGTCAATCCTCGGATATTTTCATTCAGGTACCCGTTTTGACCAAGGTGTATTTCAGCACATTACTGAGCTTCTTTCCAGGAGGGGAGTGTCCGTCAACGAAAGAAACCGGGACCAGGCGAAAGTTCCCGATAACTGTACACTTATTTATAACCCTCTCGGAACAGCACCGGGTTTGTGGTTTGAGAAAAACAATACTACCTATCTTTTCATGCCGGGCGTGCCATATGAGATGGTGGCTGTTCTGTCAAATGCAATGCCTTTGTTGCACAACCATGCTTCCGGATCTGCCATTCGTCATAAAACCATTCTTACCCAGGGTTTACCCGAATCGATGCTGGCCAAAAAAATTGAAGCATGGGAATCGGCTCTTCCCGAAAATCTCTCACTGGCTTACCTTCCTTCCCCAGGACTTGTCAAATTGCGGCTAACTGGAAGGGGTGCTTCAAATAAGGAAATAGATATATCTATAAATGAACAAGTTATCAATTTGAAAAAAATAATACCGGATTATATTTTCGGATATGATCAGGATACTATAGAGCGGGTGGTCGGGGACTTGCTGAAAGAGAAGGGCGCATGGCTGGCCACTGCCGAAAGTTGTACCGGCGGAGCTATTGCCTCGATGATCACCTCTGTTCCCGGAAGTTCAATCTATTTCAGAGGCAGTGTGGTAGCCTATGCAAACCTGGCAAAATTAGAACTGCTCCATGTCAATGAAGTCCTGATTAGGCAATATGGTGCGGTAAGCAAAGAGGTGGTTGAAGCTATGGCTGCAGGAGCCAGAGAAATCCTTCATGCCGATTATGCCATTGCCACTTCGGGAATTGCTGGTCCCGACGGAGGTACTGATGATAAACCCGTAGGAACTGTATGGATTGCCATTGCCTCACCCGGAGGAATGTTTTCTGCCATGCACCGTTTTGGCGATGAAAGAGAGCGCAATATCCGTAGAGCTTCTGTTACTGCCTTGAATATGCTCCGGAAAGCGATTCTCGGGTTGCTGTAAACCCTTTTTGTTCCTTCGGCATAAAGTATATGCTTGGAAGTTGGCATATGTAAATATCTAAATATAAGGTATTTATATATAATATTTTGATTTTATGACACAATTATTTAAAAATATTCTGGAAAGTTTTGATTTTTTGATGAAAAAGAACGACTTTTGCGACACTTTTAAGAATTAAAATAAAACAAGATGTCACGAGTTTGTCAAATAACCGGGAAGAGCGTAATGGTGGGGAACAACGTGTCCCATTCCAAGAGAAGGACGAAAAGGACGTTTGCTCCGAATCTCATGAACAAGAAGTTCTGGCTGGAAGAAGAAAACCGTTGGGTTACCCTGAAGGTGTCGGCTGCCGGAATGCGTGTTATCAGCAAGAAA
>JAKAMP010000134.1 GCA_021812865.1 Bacteroidota bacterium
TGTTCCCCTTGCAATGCGTGCGCACAGGAATGCCCTATCAACATCAACCACCCGAGCCTGATCGTCGATATAAGGCGCTACCTGGTGATGGAAGAAGGCTCTGCCCCGGGCGAACTGAAAGCGGTCTTCAGCAATATTGAAAACAATGGTGCCCCATGGCAGTTCTCGCCTGAAGACAGGCTGCTTTGGACCAAAGACCTCGAAATGAATGTAATTGCTTAAACGAATCCTGATCATCAACATCATATGGAAACCGTAAAAGTTGAAATTCCTGTAATGGCCGAGGTGTTCGCCCGTGGTGAAAAACCTGAATATTTATTCTGGGTTGGTTGCGCCGGAGCTTTTGACGACAGATACAAAAAAGTGGCCCGCGCCTTCGCCAAGATTCTCACCCACCTGAAAGTCAGCTACGCGGTGCTTGGGAAAGAAGAAACCTGTACCGGCGACCCGGCCAGGCGGGCCGGCAATGAGATGCTCTTCCAGATGCAGGCGCTTCAGAATATCGAAATATTCAGGAATTACGAGGTTAAAAAGATACTCACTATCTGCCCGCACTGTTTCAATACTTTCAAAAACGAATATCCCGACCTGGGAGGAAATTACGAGGTGATCCATTACGTGCAGTTCCTCGAAAAATTCATCGCCGATGGAAAATTGAACATCAGCCGGTCCCTGCTGAAAGATGTGCCGGTTACCTATCATGATCCCTGTTACCTGGGGCGTGCAAATAAAATATACGATGAGCCGCGCACCATTCTGAAGGCGGTGACATCCAACCTGGTTGAAATGGACCGGAACAAAAGTTTTGCCCTTTGTTGTGGAGCCGGTGGCGCCCAGATGTTCAAGGAAGCCGAAAAGGGTAACAAGGAAATTTTCATTGAGCGTACAGAGGATGCCCTCAAAACCGACGCGAAAGTTATTGCCACCGCCTGTCCCTTCTGCATGACCATGATGACCGACGGGCTGAAATACAAGAACAAGGAGGAAGAGATTAAGAATTATGATATTGCGGAACTGGTGGTGCAGGCCCTAGGACTCTAATGCTACAAAGACTCAAAAGCACGAAGATGTTCCAAGGATGAATTCACAATTAACCATCGATGAAGAAAAAACTGGAAAAGCTTTAGTGAATGCTGCATACCCTATTCATACTGTTTTAGGACCAGGTCTTCTGGAAAAAATATATGAAGTGTGCCTTGCCCACGAATTAAAGAAAAAAGGCTTTGAAGTCAACCGTCAGGTGGAAATACCAATCCATTACGATGGATTGATCTTTAAAGAAGGGCTTAGATTGGACCTGCTTATAAATGATTTAGTCATTGCTGAAATAAAAGCAGTGGATACAGTAAATCCTGAATGGGAAGCACAAATTATAAGTCATTTGAAACTTACCGGGAAAAGGCTGGGATACCTGATTAATTTCAATGTTCCTTTAATAAAAAACGGCATTAAGAGATTCATAAATACATAACTATTTAGCGTCTTTGTGACTTTGTAGCGATACTGAAAGCAACTAACAGAAACCAAATACAGAAATCATGGAAAACAGAAAAGTATTAAAAAGTGGTGAATTCCTGGTGGATGAGATCGATGCCAGGGACATCTTCATCCCGGAAGAATTGAATGAGGAACAGCGTATGATTGCGCAGACCTGCCACGACTTCATTGAAACCGAAGTATATCCGAACATTGCAAAGATCGATGCACCCGATACAGCCCTAATGAAGAGTACACTGAAAAAAGCCGGTGAGCTGGGCCTGATGGGCATTTCCATTCCCGAAGAATACGGCGGATTCGGCCAGTCGTTCGTTACACAAATGCTGGCAAGTGAAATGATTGGTGCAGGTTACTCCTTCTCGGTTGCATTCATGGCACACACCGGTATCGGTACCTTGCCCATCATGTATTACGGGAATGAACAGCAGAGACAGAAGTATGTCACCAAACTGGCCAGCGGCGAATTCATCGGTGCATACTGTCTTACGGAACCCGGTGCAGGCAGCGATGCCAACTCGGGGAAAACCAATGCAAAGCTTTCCGAAGACGGCAAATACTATATTCTGAACGGTCAGAAAATGTGGATCACCAATGCCGGCTTTGCCGATGTACAGACGGTTTTTGCCAAGATCGACAATGACCGCGTGCTGAGCGCATTCATCGTGGAAAGAACTTTCCCCGGCGTAAGCGTGAATCCCGATGAGCACAAAATGGGGATCAAAGGTTCCTCTACTGCTCAGATTTTTTATAACGACGTAAAAGTTCCGGTTGAGAACCTGCTCGGAAAGCGGGGCGAAGGTTTCCGTATCGCCCTCAGCATCCTGCACATGGGCCGTATCAAACTCGGTGGAAACGTGCTGGGAGCTGCCTTCAAGGCCATCAACGACTCGGTTAAATATGCCAACGAAAGAAAACAGTTCGGCTTGCTTATTTCTACTTTTGGCGCAATCAGGCATAAACTGGCTGAACAGGTGATCCGCACCTTTGCCTGCGAATCGGCTATCTTCCGCGTAAGCAAGGATATCGACGACCTGATTGAAAAATATAAAGCTGAGGGTTGTGACAAGGGTCGTGCTACCATCGATGGCATCAGCCACTATGCTGTTGAAGCCGCCATTCTGAAGGTTTACGGTTCTGAAATGCTCGATTACGTGATCGACGAAGCTGTGCAGATTCATGGAGGCATGGGTTATTCAGCTGAAATGGATGTTGAAAGAGGATACCGCGACTCAAGGATCAACCGCATTTTCGAAGGCACCAATGAAATCAACCGCCTGCTGGTAAGCGATACAGCCATGAAGCGTGCCATGAAAGGCGATTTTGATCTGTTCGGTAAGGCAGAAAAGACCTTTGCTGAAATGGACAAGATTACCGATGGTAAAACTGCCAATGAATCGTACTACCAGGAAAAGATGCGCTGCCTGAAGAACTACAAGAAAGTTATCCTCCTGGGTGTGCATGCCGCCACCAGGCATTTTGAAAAGAAACTGGTGCAGGAACAGGAAGTGATGAATAACCTGGCCGAGATGATGATCGAAACCTACATTGCCGAATCAACCGTTCTGCGTGTTCAGAAACTGGAATCCCTTAAGGGTGAGGCTGTTGCTGCTATCTATAGGGACATTATCGATGTACTGGTCTATGATGCCGCTGAAAAGGTCAGAAAAGCATCATACGACCTCGTATACTCCTTTGCTGCCCCTGAAACCGCTGCCAAAATGGTTAAAGCCACCGACGTCCTTACTACCGTTGCCGGTGTGAACGTGAAAGAAGCCCGCAGGCGTGTTGCAGCAAAATTGATTGAAGACAACGCCTATAAATTCTGATCACAGAAAATCTGTTTCAATAGGAAAGCTCCCGGAAGGGAGCTTTTTTGCTTTGGAGCCCTGCGCAGGGCTGAATGCAATCCTTTCGGTCAACAAAAAACCCTGCATTTCTGCAGGGTTTTCCGGATCTTACTAATTATAAATCAAGCTTCAGGTTTTGGACCACCGAAGTTCATTGGGATCATATAAGGAGGGTTTTCCTCCACCTTGATATTCCCGTGTACCGCTTCAAATTTACTGATATTGTCGCGCAGGGCAAGCATCAGCCTTTTGGCGTGCTCGGGGGTGAGAATAATCCTCGATTTTACATCAGCCTTGGGTAAGCCAGGCATGATTCTGACGAAATCAATCACAAACTCAGAAGAGGAATGCGTGATGATGGCCAGGTTGGAATAAGTACCCTGGGCTACATCCTCCTTCAGCTCGATATTCAGCTGGTTCTGTTTTTCTTTTGAATCGTCCATTTCCGTTTGATTATTCTTCTACAGCCTGCGGATTTTCTCTCTTTGATGCCATCAGGGAATCGTACTCTTCCATGGAACCGACTACCATGTCGTCGTATTCGCGTCCACCTGTACCGGCAGGTATGAGATGGCCCACGATAACGTTCTCTTTCAGACCTTCGAGGTAGTCAACCTTGCCAAAAATAGCAGCTTCGTTGAGCACCTTGGTGGTTTCCTGGAAGGATGCAGCCGATATCCAGCTTGTGGTCTGCAATGCAGCCCTGGTAATCCCCTGCAGTATCTGCGAGGAAGTGGCCGGTATGGCATCCCTGGCTTCGATCGGTTTCAGGTCTTTGCGCTTCAGCAGGGAATTTTCATCTCTCAGCTTGCGAGCCGTGATGATCTGTCCCGGACGCAGACCCTGGGCATCACCCGGCTCGATCACAATCTTCTTTCCGTAAATCCAGTCGTTTTCGTCCATGAATTCCCACTTGTCGACCACCTGTTTTTCGAGGAACTTGGTGTCGCCCGGATCAACGATTTCCACCTTACGCATCATCTGGCGGACAATCACTTCAAAGTGCTTGTCGTTGATCTTCACACCCTGCATACGGTATACTTCCTGCACCTCGTTCACAATATACTCCTGAACCTTTGTGGGACCCTTGATGGCAAGGATATCCGAAGGAGTGGTGGCTCCGTCTGAAAGGGGTGTTCCGGCTTTCACGTAATCGTTTTCCTGAACCAGTATCTGTCGTGACAGAGGAACGAGATATTTCTTCACTTCGCCGGCCTTGGATTTGATGATGATTTCGCGGTTGCCCCTCTTCACCTTACCGAAGGAAACCTCGCCATCGATTTCCGACACAATGGCCGGGTTCGATGGGTTACGCGCTTCGAACAGCTCGGTAACGCGCGGCAGACCGCCCGTGATGTCACCGGTTTTTCCAACAGCCCTCGGGATCTTCACCAGGATGTCACCGGCTTTCACCGACTGCCCTTCATCCACCACGATGTGTGCATTCACAGGCAGGTTGTAACTCTTGATCTCTGCTCCCTTGTTGTCGAGCACCTTGATCATCGGATTTTTGGACTTATCCCTGGTTTCAATTATCACCTTTTCACGGAAACCGGTCTGTTCATCAGATTCTTCCCTGTAAGTTATGCCTTCGATCACTGCGTCGAATTCCACCTTACCCGAAATTTCCGAGATGATCACAGCATTATAAGGATCCCATTCGCAAATGAGGGCTCCCTTCTTCACATCCGAACCGTTCTTGATATATAATTTCGAACCGTAAGGAATGTTGTGGGTGGTCAGGGCTATGCCGGTATTCTTGTCGAGAATGCGCAATTCAGCCAGACGGCCAATCACGATATTAATCTTACTGCCATTCTCTTCCTTTTCAACCATGCGGAGTTCCTCGATCTCAGCCACACCATCATACCTGGAAACGATACTGTTATCGGACATGATGTTCGAAGCGGTACCTCCCACATGGAATGTACGCAGGGTAAGCTGTGTACCCGGTTCACCGATACTCTGGGCGGCAATGACACCAACCGTTTCGCCTTTCTGCACCATGCGTGCGGTGGCAAGGTTACGTCCGTAGCACTTCGCGCAAACCCCTTTCTGTGATTCGCAGGTCAGTACGGAACGTATCTCCACCTGTTCGATGGGAGAATCTTCAATCACCTGGCAGATGGCTTCGGTGAGCTCATCCCCTGCGGCAACGATGAGTTCTCCGGTATGGGGATGGTAAATATCATGAACCGTGGTACGGCCAAGGATTCTTTCGTAAAGCGATTCCACCACCTCCTCGTTGTTCTTGATGGCGGTGGCAACCAATCCTCTGAGTGTACCGCAATCCTCTTCCGTGATGTTCACATCGTTTGCCACGTCAACCAGACGGCGGGTGAGATAACCGGCATCGGCTGTTTTCAGAGCCGTATCGGCGAGACCTTTACGAGCGCCGTGGGTAGAGATGAAGTACTCGAGAACCGACAGACCTTCCTTGAAGTTGGCAAGAATCGGGTTTTCAATAATTTCGCTGCTGGTTGAGCCTGATTTCTGAGGCTTGGCCATCAGCCCCCTCATACCCGACAACTGGCGGATCTGTTCCTTGGAACCCCTGGCGCCCGAATCAAGCATCATGTACACAGCGTTGAAGCCCTGCTTGTCTTCGCTCAGGCGTTTCATAAGGATCTGCGTGAGTTTAGCGTTAGTATGTGTCCAGATGTCGATAATCTGGTTATACCTTTCGTTGTTGGTAATGAAACCCATGTTGTAGTTCGACATCACTTCATCAACCTGGTTATCGCCTTCGCTTACCAAATCATCCTTTTCATGAGGTACAATCACGTCATCCAGGTTGAATGACAATCCACCACGGAATGCCATTTCGAAACCAAGATCCTTGATGTTATCGAGGAATTTGGCTGTTGCGGCAGTACCGGCTTTCTTCAGTACCCTGCCGATGATATCCCTGAGCGACTTCTTGGTAAGCACTTCGTTGAGATACCCCAATTCTTTGGGAACAACCTCATTGAAGATCACTCGGCCAACGGTGGTTTCGATGATCCTGAAAACAGGTGTATCCTGCGATTCATCTTTAATTCTCACCTTGATCACCGCATGCAAATCGACTTTCTTCTCGTTGAAGGCAATGATCACTTCTTCGGAGGAATAGAAAGTTGAACCTTCGCCCTGGACTTTTATCTTGCCTGTGCTGCGTCTTTCTTTCGTGATATAATAGAGCCCGAGCACCATGTCCTGTGAAGGAACGGTGATAGGAGCTCCATTGGCAGGGTTCAGAATGTTATGGGATGCCAACATAAGAATCTGGGCTTCGAGGATAGCGGCATTACCCAGGGGAAGGTGAACAGCCATCTGGTCACCGTCGAAGTCGGCGTTGAAGGCCGTACAAACGAGGGGGTGAAGCTGAATAGCTTTTCCTTCGATGAGTTTAGGCTGGAATGCCTGGATACCCAGACGGTGCAGTGTAGGAGCACGGTTCAGAAGCACAGGGTGTCCTTTCAGCACATTTTCGAGGATGTCCCAAACTACGGGATCCTTGCGGTCAACAATTTTCTTTGCCGATTTCACCGTTTTCACAATGCCTCTTTCGATGAGCTTGCGGATGATGAAAGGCTTATATAGTTCGGCGGCCATGTCTTTGGGCAAGCCGCATTCGTGCAGTTTGAGCTCAGGACCCACCACGATAACCGAACGGGCCGAATAGTCAACACGTTTACCAAGGAGGTTCTGACGGAAACGCCCCTGTTTTCCTTTCAGGCTGTCGCTGAGGGATTTGAGCGGACGGTTGGCGTCGGTTTTCACTGCATTGGCTTTTCTCGAGTTATCAAGGAGTGAATCGACCGCTTCCTGGAGCATACGTTTCTCGTTACGGAGAATTACTTCAGGAGCTTTGATCTCGATGAGCCTCTTGAGACGGTTAT
>JAKAMP010000135.1 GCA_021812865.1 Bacteroidota bacterium
CAGTGTAAAAAATATAAACGATAAAAAAGATGATTACGCTGTTCACAATCAAATCTCCCAGCGATGGAAGCCAGTTAGAGGAGGCAAAATACTGTGGTTTGAAAATATCGAGCTGGTAAACCGGTACGGGAATTTTCCAGGTCACCATAACAAAACGCAGCAATCCCAGCAGCACCACGATCACTGCAAAAACAACCAGCTTTTTTTTCCTGCGTTTTGTTGATTTCACCAGCGACAGAAGCGTAATCAGCAGAAAAGCCAGGGATGCAAGGTACAACAGTCCGGCATAGGATATATAAGTTGATGCCGAAAGCGGTACAGGGGAGGGATGAATATAGAAGAGCCTTTCCTTGTTCAGCCCGGTAACAAAATAGGAGCCCGGAACCACATCCTTCACATACCCCATTTTTACCTCGCGGTTGAAGCTGAAATCCTCCTGGAATCCGTTCTTCATGAAACGATTCTCCAGCGGATAATCTCTATAAATGAGGATCAGTCCGGTTACTACATAATCCCCGCTCCTGCCGGTCATTTTCACGAACCACCCATTACCCAGAAACAGGCAGGTGGCATGATCATAATATCTGGCCAGGCTGTCACTCAGCGAGAAGGCATTGTCGGACCAGAACACAAGGCTATCCTTTTTGTAAACCAGGTATGACTCTCCGGTCACAGCCATCTGGTTTTCCGAAAGTCTGAATTCGTTCCACGCCTCGCCGGGTGAACGGGTGGTATCGAGTCTTGCAACGGCAATGTTCAGAAATTTCTGCATTCCAACCATCTTCCTGTGCAAGGTTTCCTGGAAAGCATTGAATTCGTGCTGAAACTCAACATCATCTTCCGAAGGCATCCCGTCAGGTAAAAATACGGCGAGGATAAAACAGACCAAAAACAGTAGGACCGGAATATATATCCTTCTTTTACTCATTTCTTTTAAGCGCATCGGTTGCCGTAAGTTAACAAAATTATCCGGATCCTCAGTCGTGGTGGTATGGCTCCCCTTTCAGGATGGTAAACGCTCTGTAAATCTGCTCCATAAACACAAGACGCACCAGCTGGTGGGAAAAGGTAAGACTGGAGAGCGAGATTTTTGCATTGGCCCGCTTGTTCACTTCAGGGGAAAAACCATATGCGCCGCCAATGACAAAAACAAGGTGTTTCACCGACTGGCTCATCTTCATCCCCACGAATCCGCTGAATTCCTGCGAATTCATCTGTTTTCCGCGTTCATCGAGCAGCACCAGGTAGTCAGTCCCGTCTACCTGTGATAATATTTGTTCACCCTCCCGCTTCATCCATTCCTCCCGGCTCATCTCTCCTTTTTTTTTATCGGGAATCTCCACCAGGGCGAAATTAATATACCGCTTCATCCGCTCCCTGTAAAGCGCAATTCCTTCGCGGATGAAGCCAAAGTCGGTTTTCCCCATGCATAGCAGTGTAATGCGCATCCCGGTTGGTTTTATTGATTCATATCGGAAAAATACATATATTTAACCGCATTATGGTTCAATTTTTGCGGATCTTCATATTGCCTTGAAACCATTTTTGTGACATGAAAACAAAATTAAAAAGAATCCTTTTGGTTGCCTGCCTGCTGGTATTTTCGCATGCGATCTTTGCCGCAGTTCCCGATGCAGTGGTTTTGGCATTCAAAACGGGCAATTACAAAGAACTTGGAAAATACCTCAATGCCAACATTGAACTGGCCATCCTCGAGAACGAGGACGTATACAGCAAAACACAGGCCGAACTCATGCTGAAAGATTTTTTTTCCAAGTACCCCCCCACGAATTTTGTGATCATTCATGAAGGAGGCAAGGAAGGAAGCCGTTATGCCATTGGCACCCTCACCACATCGAAGGGGGAATTCCGCGTATACTTTCTGCTGAAAACGCAGGATAACAGCCAGGTAATCCATCAACTGCGCATAGAAAAATGACCGACTACAAGCTGTGGCTGAGCCATTTTATCCAAAACGCGCTCGAAGAAGACCTGGGCGATGGAGATCATACTTCTCTTTCGTCCATACCAGCCACTGCAGAAGGAAAGGCAAAGCTCCTGGTAAAGGAAACAGCCGTACTTTCGGGTGTTGAAGTTGCCTCGCAGATCTTTTCGTTCATCGATCCCTCTTTCCGCATAAATATCATGATTGCCGACGGACAGCCGGTTCATCCCGGTGATGTGGCTTTCATTATCGAAGGTAAAGTGCATTCCATTCTGAAGGCCGAACGCCTGGTACTGAATGTTATGCAGAGAATGAGCGGTATAGCCACACAAACGGCCCGGTACGTGGAAGAGCTCAGCGGATTGAAAACCCGAGTGATCGATACCCGGAAAACCACCCCGGGTATGCGATACCTCGAAAAGGAAGCCGTAAGGCATGGCGGGGGAATGAATCACCGCATGGGACTGTTCGATATGATCCTGCTCAAAGATAACCACATTGATTATGCCGGGGGAATAGAAAAAGCCGTAAAGGGAGCCCTGGCATACCGCAAAGAAAAGAGTCTGGCTATCCCCATTGAAGTGGAAGCCCGCAGCCTGCAGGATGTTACATTCATTGCCTCCATTCCGGGGGTTGACCGCGTGATGTTCGACAATTTCACCATTGAACAGACCCGCGAAGCAGTAAAAATCACGGCCCGAAGGGTTGAAACCGAAAGCTCGGGGGGAATCACCCTCTCCAACCTGAGGGCTTATGCCGAATGTGGCGTTGATTTTATTTCGGTCGGCGCCCTTACACACCATGTAAAATCGATCGACCTGAGTTTAAAGGCCTTCACGGATTGATGCAAGCAACCGATCCAGCAAATCCCGCCCCGGAAGGGAAAAAGCCCCAGCGCTTTCAGTATGGTTACCGGCAGGTGTGGAGCAATTTCCGCACGGGTATCCTTCATGGGGCCATTCTTACACGCAGCACCTCCATCGCTTTCCTGCTCTTTCTCGCTTCCCTGCCCACAATCATTTTTTTCTTCTCGATGATCCCCTTCATTCCGCTGCACAATTTCCGCCACGAACTGCTCGATGTGATCCATGCCCTGCTGCCTGCCAATGCGGCCGACAGCATCTCGCGAAACCTGAGCCTGATCATGGTAAAACGGAAAAGCATTCCTATCATGGGCGTTGCTACCGCTGTTTTCTTTTCACTCAATGCGATTAATGGGGTGATCCAGGCCTTCAACGCCACCACACATACCCTCGAATCGAGAAAGCTGGCCGAACGCATCCGCGTATCGTTTTACCTCCTGCTGGTATGGTCTTTCCTTGTGGTGGCCGCCGTGAGCCTGATCGTCATGGAAAAGGTTTTCATGCTTCACCTGAATTCGATGGGATTGCTTCACATATCCATTATCAGGATACTGATCGTGATTTTTCGCTGGATCATTATCATGCTGCTGATTTTCTTCGGCATCGCTTTTATTTATTACCTGGGACCGGCAAAAAGAAACCACCGTAAGTTCTTCAACCAGGGAGCGCTAATTGCTACATTGCTCATCCTGTTAGCCTCTCTCGGCTTCTCTTATTTTGTGAACAACTATGCGCCTTTCAACCGCATCAACGGTTCCATCGGCACCATCATGGCCGGCATGATCTGGATGAATTTCAATTCCATTGCGCTGTTGCTAGGCTTTGAATGGAGCGCCAGCTTCGGGCAGGGAAACGAACAGGAGTGATAAGGAACATAGATTTTCAGATCCCAAATCTGTATAAAATTCACAGGCTTGCCTTTCGCCACAGACCTTCATAGTTTCACATCTTCCCAAAAGGCTTTAATAATCAAAAGCAGCACCTTCCAGGCTGAATTACTTCGTCAAAATGTTAATAATTAATAGTTATTTTTATGGGGGTTACGTGATTGGGAGTGCTAAATTTGGGTAAACAAGTCTCTTAGAACCTGTTTAAAAATTATTGTGATGATTTGCTTTTTTTAGTTATTGAATATGAACTGATTACAATATTTCAGAATGTGATAAAT
Organism: Bacteroidota bacterium; assembly: GCA_021812865.1. Lineage (GTDB taxonomy): Bacteria > Bacteroidota > Bacteroidia > Bacteroidales > JAAYUG01 > JAKAMP01. Next base: position 3,977 of record JAKAMP010000135.1, read on the forward strand.
TTTTCATACTTGATGAAGTTCGAAGTATTCGGGCCCGTAAGATACAATCCGGAAAAGAAACGGAAATTTATTTCTTGCGGAGGTATTTTTTCAATACCTGGATGATTTCATCCTGGCTGAGTGGCTTTGAGAGGAAGTCAACACACCCGCAATCCATGGCTTTTTTCTTTTCTGAATCATGGATATAGGCAGTCTGTGCAATAATCGGAAGTCCCGGATGATGTTTGCTGATCTCTCTTGCAGCGTCAAACCCGCTTAGTACAGGCAACCTTAAATCCATCAATACCAGGTCAATGTCGGCATTGGATCGGACCTTTTCTATTGATTCCAATCCATCGGCAGCGTGCAATACGGTTATATTAAAATCCGATAATATTTCCAGCAAATACAGGTAATTTGAATATTCATCCTCTGTAATTAATATTTTCCCTTCTATCCGGAGGTTTTCTTTTTTGGTTGAGACGGGACGGTGATCCTGTTTGGGCAGAGGCAAATCTCCGGCCGGAAGGGTAAAGAAGAATGTCGTTCCTTCCCCCAGTTTGGACTGAACCCGGATATTTCCACCCAATAATTCGACCAAGGCTTTTGTGATGGATAAGCCGAGGCCCATTCCTCCCCTGGTTCTGGTATAGTCAGTCTCGACCTGGTGAAAGCGGTCGAATATTTTTGAAAAATCACATTCTGAAATGCCTATACCGGTGTCTTCAGCAAAAAATTCCACCATGCCTTTCTTTCTTGTTGCTCCGAACCGGATTTCCCCCGAATGAGTGAATTTGATGGAATTATCCAGCAAATTCATAAATACCTGGCAAAGTCTTTCTTCGTCGGTTAAAATTTCAATGTCTCCGTTCAGTGAATAGCTAACAGCAATGCGGCTATCCTTTGTTTTTTCCTTGTAAATCGCCAGCAGCCTTTCAAAGACCGATTGAATGCTCACCGGAGCCTTGTTCAGGATCATTTGGTTGGCTTCTATTTTTGAAATATCGATCAGGTCGTCAATAATAGTGACCAGTTGTTTGCCGCAGTTCGCGATAATATCACCATAGTGGTCAAGTTTCTCAACCGGCAGTTCTTTGGAAATGATGATGTTTGTGAACCCGAGGATACCGTTTAAAGGAGTGCGTATTTCATGACTTATATTCGCCAGGAATGCCGACTTCAGGCGATCGCTTTCCATCACTCTTTCGTTGGCAAGTCTGAGTTTTTCATTGATTTCCTGGATGGATTTATTCTGTGCCTGCAGTTCATTAATTAATTCCTGGTCCTTCCTGTGCAGTTTGGCATTTTCTATTGCCAGGGCCGATTGGCTGATATAGGTAAAGAACAAATCGATTTCGCCTTCCGAGTATGTTCTGTTAGTTCTTGTGGTTCCCAGGATCAATATGCCTGTTGGTTTATTCTTAATAAACAGCGGCAGGTATAAAATGGATTTCAGTCCCCTGGACTCGACCACGATTTTTTCAGATTCAGAGAAGATTTCCTCCCCGGTACTGTAAATACTTAACGGATTCCCTGTATGTACTGCTTTTTCGATATGCGGATGATTCGACAGCAGATCATATTTAAGCTCTTGCGGAAAATTAGGGGGCAGCGGTGGCGTTGTGGCGCCCAGGATGAGCTGGTTGTTTTCAATCAAATATATGGCGCCGGTATCTAAACGGAGCAGTTCTGTGGATTTATCGATGATGATCTGCAACACATCATCCAAAACAATAGAAGAAATGATTTGCTTGTTCACTTCTATCAGGCTGCGTATTTGACTATCATTTAGCCGCATAGGATATTTGATTATATCAGCGCTATTCCGGTAACCAATCCACAAAAATCAACCTGCTAAAGTCTCATCGGTAATTCTTCTCCAATTCATGCATAATGTATTCAAAATTAGCAATCCCGTACACATAATCCTATAAAATGACAGGCATTTTGCCGGTTATTTTCAAAATTAATATCTATACGTTCCATCCCTGTATTGAATTCTCACCCCATTGTAATCGATCCTGAAACTCAATCCGTTGGATGAGGTTTCCACCCAGGGGGGGTGCAAGCCATCATTCAATTCGGACCAACCTTCCAATGTTTGCAATATTGACTGAATAAGGAGTAAAATAGCAATAACAGGAACAATGCAAAAGAAAATCGTTTCATAGCCATTAAAATGAAAGCAAGATTATTGAAAAAGCATAAAAACTATATCCATTCAACTCTGGAATGCAACCGGATTTTAATTGGTCTGACAAAAACAGGTATGCAGCCAGAATTTACGAAGTATGATAAATTCAAGCCTCAGCATAGGTCATAAAAATACCGGCCGGAAGCTATCCGGGCAATCTTTTCATAATCCAGATCTATGCCAATCAATACACTTATTAGCTTAGCCTGAGCAGTTTTAGCATATATATGATCATCCAGGCCATAACCAGGAGGCCGCCCGGCATTGCAAGCAAAAGAGCAAATTTTTCGGCGCCCGGACAGAATGTAACGAGGATCATATAAAGCAGCATCAGGGTATTTCCTGCCAGACCAAGGTATGAGCCGGTCCGGTTGAATATCCGGCCTTTGATCATGACATAAGCCATTAGGATGTTCGCAATAGTAGGAAGTGCAAAACCAATGAACACGCCCAGGCTTCCATGCGAGCCTTTGGTCAGCATGGCCTCGCCTGCAGCAGCGATGAGATTCTTCTGGGCCTCGGAAGCAGCAGCAAAATACTTTTTGCTCAAATCGAACATGGTAAGAGCCGTGTTACCGGTAACAAAAATTGTGGTACCTATTAAAAACAGGATGAGGGCAAGCAGGCCATACCCGTTATCGTTTTTCCTGTGTGCGATATATAAAGCGAAGATGGAAGGAATTAAAATGATCTGGTTAATGATATTCAGTAAATCCATGTTGTACAGGCCTAAGGCCCAGTTCCTGTGAAACTGGTCAAACCTGTCTATGGCTGTCGGGGGTAGCGCAGATATATCTCCCCCGGTAATTGAACCGACTGCCATATCGAGTACAATGCCGCACAAAACAATAAAGGTGGCGATTGCTCCTGTTACATAAACGGGTTTCAAAGAGTAAGTTTGATTTTCCATGATCTTGGTCAATTAGCGGTTAGTAGTAGGTTTATTGGGTTAAAAGAGATTTGATCAAATCCAAAATAGGAAAGTAACATTTTACACATCTTAGCAATTCATACACAATCAGAATTAAAACTATTAAAAAGCGGGTAATCCTCCAAATGGTATCGAGATCGG
>JAKAMP010000136.1 GCA_021812865.1 Bacteroidota bacterium
AAAATTTTAATATTTACAAACTGATACTAAAGTATTATTTGTTAACCAAAAAATTAGCTTATGGTTGATTCGGCAATGATTGAAAAAGCAATGGCTGCTCACAAAGAATGGAAAATCCGGTTGGAAAATGCTATCGAAACAGGCAAATCTGAATTCATCCCTGCCATCGTAAAAACTGATAATTCATACGAATTCGGGAAATGGCTTGACAGTCTTCCATCCGCTGATAAATCAAGTTTGGATTATCAGACAGTGAAGGGTTTACATGCAGAATTTCATAAGGTGGCCGCAGACATTCTTCAGTTTGCTGTTTTGGGCAGGAAAGAGGAAGCAATTAAAAAGTTTTCATTCGGAGGCATATATGGTCTTGCCAGTTCAAAACTGATGAATGCAATGTTTGATTGGAAAAAGAAACTATGAGCCTGATTTAAGGGAATTTGTTTCTTAAATTTTCATAGGCTCTGATTTTCTGCAAATATGCCGTTAATCGTTATCCATTCTTCGGCTTATGCACCGCAAGCCGATGCCCGATTGATGCTGTACCATTTAAATCTTGCTGAGGGTGTTCAAACAGGCGATGGTCAATCTGAATGCCGGATGAATTTTAGGGTTGATATCTGTCCGCCACTGTTGATCCGGCATATATACATACCGTCGGGCAGGTGACTGCAATTATACAAGTACGATTGGCCTGTAAATTTTCCATTATACAGGAGTTGCCCGCTGCTGCTATAAATATAAAAGGTGCTTGGGTTCAGGTTGGCGGTATGCATTTGAATGAATAATTTGTCAGATGCAGGATTGGGGTATATTGAACAGCATTCTGAAGGCGCGATCAGTTTTGGTGAACCAGCGATTACTGAATCCTGATTTATGGTAAGCCGATCCCGTAACCGCTCATCTTCAGCAGAGGCTCCGACAATAACATCGTAGTCTCCGCTATCGGCAACAAAAGCATTTTTATCTACACTGAAATAAGCAAATGCACTTTCATCGAGTTTGAGGGTTATGGTCTGTTTTTCTCCTGGCTGCAAAAATACACGTGCAAACTCCTTAAGTTCCTTAACCGGCCTTGGAATTTTGGGTGCAACCGGGCTGATATAGACCTGAGCAACTTCGGCGCCGGCTACTGATCCTGTATTTTGAATATCAAACGACACCAAGGTATGTCCTGAGGTATCGACGCTGAAAGTCATATTCGAATAAGCGAACGTGGTATACGACAATCCATAACCAAAGGGATATTGCGGAGCAATATGATAGGTTTCGTAATATCGGTATCCGAGAAACACGCCCTCATTGTATTTTACATGGTTCGTGCCATTGTTCTGGTAATAATTATTATACACGGGATTATCGGCCCATTTCTTTTCAAAAGAAGCGGGAAGTTTTCCACTCGGATTGGTGATGCCAAAAAGAATCTCGGCAATTGCTTTTCCCCCGTCCTGGCCCGGGTACCATGCGTGAATAAGTCCCCTGATTTTCGGCAACCAGGCTTGCATATCTACATTTCCCCCGGCATTTAGCACCACGATGGTATTTTTATTCACCTTCGCAACGTTACAGATCAGGCTGTCCTGATCCGGGTTAAGGTTGAAAGTACGGTCATTTCCTTCCTGTTCCGATGCGCTGTTAAATCCAACGCAAACAATGGCGGCATCACTTGATCCTGCCACTTGCAGGGATTTTTTCAGAATATCAGATTGATTAACATAGCCCAGTGTAATTTCTGCCAGTCCTGCATCCTCATAATATTCCAGCTTAATTGGGTATACCTGCCCTGCAGTAAGATTGATCGTGCCGGTTTTTATTGTGGCTGCCTCGTCAATCCAGTTATCAATAATCAGAACATTGTTCACGTATAGTCTGAACCCATCATCTCCCCGAACATAAAAACTGTAGGTTCCGGAGGCAGAGGGCCTCATTACACCGGTCCAGCGAATCGAGAAATGATCGGCAGGCATGCCTGCAACATTTGGAACGCCCGACCAGTGAAAATCAACAATACTGTCAATACGGGTGGCAACCGGTGAGCCGGAGAGATCTTGTGAATTATAATAATTCCCAATAAGCCCTCTGGTCTGGGAACCGGATGATGTGTAAAAAAGCGAGGTATCGGCAAGGGAATAAATGTCCGTTGCGCCCACATAGTTAAGCGTTATTTTTGACCCCTCAAGCTGGCTGATTCCCTGTCGTACGCTTATATAATGAAAGGGATCGGTATATGAACTTCCCCCTCCGGCAATATATCCGTCTGCATTCGGTCCCAGTAAAGCCAGGGACTTGATTTGATCAGTTTGCAATGGGAGGATGCTGTCATTTTTCAACAGCACGATGCCTTCCCTGGCCAGATTAAGGGATACAGAATCGTTATCAGGATCATCCAATGGAATACTCATGTCAGTTTGTGCCTTGTCATAAAATCCATAGCTGAAAATCATCCTGAGTATCCTTCGAACCTTATCATCGATGGTAGATAACAAAACGATACCTTGTGCTACGGGCGTAGATAAATTATTGTAGTTCATGTTATTGCCGCCAGGCATTTCCAGATCCAGTCCGCCATTGGCAGCTGCAACGCCGTCGTGGGTAGCCCCCCAGTCACTCATCAATATACCCTGAAATTTCCACTGACCTTTCAGAATATCCAGGTTGAGATGAACGTTCTGCGTGCAATGGATGCCGTTGAGCAGATTGTACGCGTTCATTACCGCCCCGGCATTTGCCCTGATAACCGCACTCTTGAATGCAGGAAGATAGATTTCCTGTAAAGTCTGTTCATCAATATCGGAACTTACATCGTATCGGTCCCATTCCTGGTTATTGCCGGCAAAATGCTTCACCGTTGACACCACATGTTCACTTTGTACTCCGGTAACGTATTCATACGACATGGCGCTGGCCAAAAATGGATCCTCGCCAAAATACTCAAAGTTCCTGCCACACATGGGAGCCCGGTATATATTTAAACCTGGACCCAGCAATATATGCACGCCGCGGGCCCTGGCATCTTTACCCAGGGCTTGCCCCAAACGGTTTACCAATACCCTGTCCCAGGTAGCGGCGCTACAAATCCCTGCCGGATATGCGGTTGATTGTCCCCAGGTTCTTACTCCCACCGGACCGTCAGACATCTTAATTTCCGGCAGGTTAAACCGGCTGATGGCCATTATGTACATGTTGTTTATGCCGCCTATATAACTTAATTTCTCATCGAGTGTCATGTAGGAAAGCACACTCTCCACGCGCGCATCAATAGATGCATTCGGATCTTTATAGACCTGAGCGCAAATCCATCGTGCAATCATTAGCAGAATACAGAACAGGATTATCTTTTTCATAATATGATCTAATGGAAAATAAATTCATACAAAATACTGAATTTACAGTTAATTCGTATGCTTAAAGATTAAAGCTTTGTAAATAATATCTGCCAAGCAGGTTGATTGTGCGTATCTTGCTGAATATCCCGCTCTCATCCAGGGACATAGTGTATGCCTGGTAGCCACCCTTCCCATTTGCATTTCCTTCCTGAATTTCATACATTTATTAAACCTCAGTTTGTTAACCTATATATACCCTAATCATAGCCGCATGAAAAACTTCTTTGCCTTTTTTCTAGTGGTTCTCATTTCCGGTTTTGCCGGTTATTCGCAGGTGGCCGTTGACGAATCGAAGATGATGACCAGCCCTGCCATATCGGGCAATCATATCGCCTTCGCCTACGCCAATGACCTTTGGGTGGCCAACCTGGACGGCTCCAATGTGATGCGCCTTACCTCCAACGACGGCAATGAATTCAATCCCTGCTTCTCGCCCAACGGCAAGACCATTGCCTTCAGCGGCTCATACGATGGCAATGTGGATGTATTTACCATTCCTGTTGAGGGAGGCATCCCCAAACGCATCACCTGGCACCCAGCAGCGGATGTGGTGATTGGATTCACACCCGACGGGAAATATATTCTCTTTACTACGGCCATGGAATCGTTCACCTACGCTCTGCCCCAGCTATACAAGATTCCTGTTGAAGGTGGCATTCCCGAGAGGGTTCCCCTGCAGTCGGTTACCAGCGCTTCCTTTTCACCCGATGGAAATCAAGTGGCTTACAACCCCCTTTATCCCGCCTGGCAGCAGTGGAAGAATTACCGGGGGGGAAGGGTCTCCACCATATGGATTTGCAATCTGCCCGACCTTTCCGTGGACCAGTTAGAACAGCCCAAAGGATTCTGCAACGACTTTAAACCCATGTGGTATAAGGACCAGGTGTATTTCCTGTCCGACCGAAATGGGGAATTCAACCTCTTCAGCTTTAATCCGCAGGGCAAAGAGATCAGGCAACTTACCGGATTCAAAGATTTTCCCATCAACAATGCTGCGATGGGAGAAGGGAAAATCCTGTTCGAAAGGGCCGGGTGTCTCAGCTTGTACGATCTGTCGTCGGGCAAGGTCAGTGAGCTGCACTTTAAGGTTCCCGATGACCTCTCGGATATCAGGCCGCGGTTTGTGAAGGGCAGCAAATATATCCGGTATGCCGGCATTTCACCTTCGGGAGCCCGCGCGGTGTTTGAAGTCAGGGGTGAGATCATCACCGTTCCGGCTGAAAAAGGCGATCCGCGAAATCTCACAGAAACCACGGGTGCAAATGAACGATCGCCGATCTGGTCGCCAAAAGGAGACCAGATTGCCTGGTTTTCTGATGAATCGGGCGAATACATGCTGAATGTTTTCGGGCCGGGCTCCAGCCTAAAGAAATACCCGCTGAACGGGGCGGGTTTCTATCGTTCGCCGGTATGGTCGCCCGATGGAAAAAAGATTTGTTACGTGGATAATTCTTTCTCCATCTATATCATCGACCTGGCTTCAGGCGTCATCACCAAATTCAACACGGAACCCATGTACGACGTTTTTAACATGATGGTGGGAAACTGGTCGCCCGATTCAAAGTGGATCGCTTATACCATGATCACCAAAACGAATTTTCAAAGGGTATACCTGTATTCGCTCGACAAGAATATGAATTACCCCGTTACCGATGGAATGAGCGATTGCACAGAACCTGCTTTTGACAAAAGCGGGAAATACCTGTATTTTTTCGGATCAACGGATGCGGGGCCTGTGCGGGACTGGTTTGATCTGTCATCCGCGGATATGCAAATGAGCAATTCCATTTACATAACAGTGCTGGCAAGGGATTCTGTCAGCCCTTTGATGAAAGAAAGCGATGAGGAAAAGGGAATGGCAGCCCCTGTTGAAACCAAACCCATGGAAAAGGACAAGGGTAAAAAAGCATCAAAGGAAAAGAAAGAGGAGCCCAAAGCAGATGCCAGCCTGGTGCGCATAGACATTGACGGCCTGGCGAATCGTATCCTCGCCCTGCCCATTGGCGCCGGAGCCTTTGTAAACCTGCAGGCAGGCAATGACGGGGAGATTTATTTTATGGAGGGAAAGTCAGAGCCCGGTGGTTTCCGTCCGCCTTTCAAGCTGCATAAATTCACCCTGAAAACCCGAAAGGACAATGTGGTTCTGCAAAACCTGAACGACTACTCGATTTCAAACGATAAGAAAAAAATACTCTTCAATACAGCCGATAACTGGTTCATCACAGATTTGTCCGACAACATTACCGCCGACAAAGGGAAGCTCAACCTCGATGTGGTTGAGGTGAAGATTGATCTCCCGTCGGAGTGGAAACAAATGTTTGACGAAGCCTGGAGGATCAACCGAGACTTTTTTTACGATCCGGGTATGCAGGGGGCGGACTGGCCAGCCATGAGGACAAAATATGAGCAGTTCCTTCCTTACCTGTCCTGCCGCGATGATCTGAACCGGCTCATTACCTGGCTATGCAGCGAGCTGTCTGTAGGTCATTCTTTCACCTTCGGAGGCGACCAGTATGCTGAACCGAAGTCAGTCCCTGTCGGACTTTTAGGCGCCGATTACAGCATCGAGAACAACCGCTACCGTTTTAAAAAAATATACGGAGGGCTTAACTGGACGCCCGACCTGCGTTCACCCCTTACTGAGCCTGGCATTAAGGTCAGTGAAGGGGATTATCTCATTGCCGTGAACGGGAAAGACCTGAAATATCCTGTAAGTGTTTTCAGTCTGTTTGAGAATACGGCTGGCAAGATCGTCACCATCATGGTGGCGCCCAATCCCGACGGCAGCGGGTCGCATGAGGAGAAAGTGGTGCCTGTATCCGATGAAATGAACCTGAGAAACCGTTTCTGGGTAGAACAAAACATTAGAAAGGTAGAAGAAGCGACCGGAGGCAGGGTTGGATATGTTTATGTGCCAAACACCAGCAGTGCCGGACATGAGTATTTCAAACGGTATTATTTCCCACAGGCTAACAAGGAAGCTATCATCATCGATGAGCGGTTTAACGGTGGCGGTTCCCTGGCTGATTATTATACCGATCTTCTGCGCCGTCCGTACCTCAATTTCTGGGCTACGCGTTTCGGGGCTGATATCAAGTCGGCCAGTTCATCCATACAGGGGCCCAAAGTGATGATCACGAATGAGTATGCCGGATCGGGCGGGGATTACCTGCCCTGGATGTTCAGGAAGGAAGGATTGGGAAAGATCGTGGGCAAAAGAACCTGGGGCGGACTGGTAGGTATGCTCGGGTTCCCGGCGCTGATGGATGGTGGATATGTTACGGCCCCCAACCTGGCCTTCTGGGATGAGGATGGCTGGAGTATCGAAAATGAAGGGATCACTCCCGACATCAGCATAGACCAGCTTCCTTCGGAACTTGCCAAAGGAAAGGATCCTCAACTCGACAAGGCTATCGAACTGGTACTCGATGAACTCAAGGCAAACCCGCCCAAAGCGATCAAACGTCCGCCTTATCCGGTAAGGGTTAGAAAGGACTGAGATTTCCCTCCGGGTAGGCTTCAATTTTTGCCTGGGATACCGATTTTTTCACTTCGCTGATGCTTTGATGCATTGACCGGTTGGAACTGTATATCTCACTGATCGCTAACGGATCTCCTTTTTCATCTCCCAGGTAATAATAAAACCCGCCTATGCCCGAAGTGGTATGATGATAACATTTAGGATTTACAGCACATTCTTTCAAATGTTCAATCGCCTCACGGCATTCTTCCCTGCTTCCATAAGACCTGAAACTGGAAAGAACCGGCTCGTCTTTTCCGGTTAACAGCACAAAGGCGTACGTTTTAAAAATGGTTG
>JAKAMP010000137.1 GCA_021812865.1 Bacteroidota bacterium
TCCGGGCAACATTCATGGCACAATGATTGACGAAAGAGGGAAACTGACAAATAAACATCAATAATATTCAGAATATGGGTAAGATAATTGGAATAGATTTAGGTACCACCAATTCCTGTGTTGCCGTGATGGAAGGGAATGAGCCCGTGGTAATCCCCAACAGTGAAGGGAAAAGAACCACTCCTTCGATGGTGGCATTTTCGGACAACGGGGAACGGAAAGTTGGTGATCCGGCCAAGCGGCAGGCTATTACGAATCCGAAGCGTACCATTTTTTCGATCAAAAGGTTCATGGGAGAAACCCATGACAAGGTGACCAGGGAAATTCAACGCGTACCCTACCAGGTAATCAAAGGTGAAAACAATACGCCCAGGGTTAAAATTGATGAGCGTTTATTTACTCCCCAGGAAATATCGGCCCTGATTCTTCAGAAAATGAAGAAGACTGCCGAAGATTATCTGGGACAGGAAGTTACCGAAGCAGTAATCACGGTTCCGGCATATTTCAGCGACTCGCAACGCCAGGCTACAAAGGAAGCAGGTGAAATTGCCGGTCTCATTGTAAAACGAATCATCAATGAGCCTACTGCTGCGGCATTGGCATATGGGCTTGACAAAAAGTCGAAAGACATCAAGGTAGCCGTATTTGACCTTGGCGGCGGAACCTTCGATATTTCCATCCTCGAACTGGGCGATGGAGTGTTCGAAGTGAAATCGACCAACGGCGATACCCACCTGGGTGGCGACGATTTTGATCATGAGATTATCGACTGGCTGGCTGCTGAATTCATGAAGGATGAAGGACTCGATCTCAGGAAAGACCCCATGGCCCTGCAGCGTCTGAAGGAAGCTGCCGAAAAGGCCAAGATCGAACTGTCGAGTTCCACCTCCACGGAAATCAACCTGCCCTATATCATGCCGGTGAATGGCATTCCCAAACACCTGGTGCGTACCCTCACCCGTTCACAGTTCGAAAAGCTCTGCGACAAGCTCTTCCAGGCTACCATTGAACCTTGCAAGAAAGCACTGCAGGATTCCGGACTGAAAGCATCCGATGTTGACGAGGTGATTCTGGTGGGCGGTTCAACGCGAATCCCTTACGTTCAGAAACTTGTGGAAGATTTCTTCGGCAAGGTTCCTTCTAAAGGGGTGAATCCCGACGAGGTGGTGGCCGTTGGCGCCGCTATTCAGGGTGGTGTGCTCACCGGCGAAGTGAAAGACGTGCTTCTGCTCGATGTTACCCCGCTCTCACTGGGTATTGAAACCCTTGGCGGTGTAATGACCAAACTCATCGAGTCGAACACAACCATACCTACCAAGAAATCGGAGGTATTTACCACCGCTGCCGATAACCAGTCGTCCGTTGAAATTCACATTTTGCAAGGTGAAAGGCCCATGGCTGCCGGAAACAAAACCATTGGCCGGTTCCACCTCGACGGAATTCCTCCTGCACCCAGGGGCATACCCCAGGTTGAAGTGAGTTTCGATATCGATGCCAACGGAATCCTGCATGTTTCGGCCAGAGATAAAGCCACCGGCAAGTCTCAGAGCATCCGTATCGAGGCCTCCTCGGGGCTTACCCAGGATGAGATCGAAAGGATGAAAAATGAAGCCAAGGCCAACGAGGCTTCCGATCGTCAGGCCAGGGAAAGGGTCGACAAGATGAACGCTGCCGAAAGCCTTGTTTTCCAAACCGAAAAACAATTGAAGGAATTCGGCGACAAGCTTCCTTCAGACAAGAAAGCAAATATCGAGAAAGCACTGGGTGCGCTGAAAGAAGCTATCAAGTCCCAGGATCTCAACCAAGTGGAAAAAGCCACAGCCGAACTGAATGCCGTGTGGCAAACCGCATCCGAGGAAATGTACAAGGCCACCCAAAATGCCGGTACACAATCATCGCAGCAGGAACCCGGCCCAGGTGCATCCCAGGGCAGCGAACAGCCACATGGAAACAATAAAGGCGACGGCGAAGTTACCGATGTAGACTTTGAAGAAGTAAAATAAGCTTAAGGATATATCCTCACATTACAAGGAGCATGTTGTGGCATGCTCCTTGTTTATTTATATAACAGAAACTATTTTCATTTCTCCTGCGTTTTATGGTAGGAAATATTCGTATTTTCACACACACGGAGATCAATATCTATTGATTTGACAATGAATAAAATATTTCTTTTTCTCTTCATGGGTTGGATCGGCTGTCTGCCTTTGTTTTCTCAAACCCGTGATACCCTGTTTAACCAGACCGATGCCAATGGCATGAAAAAAGGGTTCTGGAAAGCCACTTACGACAATGGCAAACTTAAATACTCGGGATATTTCAAAAATGGCAAACCCTTGGGCCGCTTTGTTAGATATTATGAAGACGGAACCAGAAGGGCAGTAATGAATTACATGGAAGACGGGCAAACGGTAGACGTATTGCTATATTACCAGGACGATAGCCTGGCAGCCAGAGGCCAATATGTGGATATGAAGAAAGACGGCGATTGGCTTTACTATTCTTTTTACGACCATGCCCTCACCTGCAAGGAATCCTATTTCAACGGTAAGAAAAACGGCCTTTCGATAAAATATTATCCCAATCAGGGCATATCGGAAGAACTGGAATATCATAACGACATGAAAGACGGGGTATGGAAACAATATTACGAAAACGGAACCCTCCGCCTGACAGCCCATTATGCAAAAAACAACCGGGATGGGGAATATCAAGTATTTTATCCCTCGGGAAATAAACAGGTGGAAGGCGCCTTCAAAAATGACAAACTGGAAGGAAAATGGATTTATTATAATGAAGACGGGAAGCCTGACCTGGAACTTGTTTATGTGGATGGCCGGGTTCAAAACCCCGAACAGCTTGAGGAACGTCAGAAGGAAATGTTTAAATTCATTGAAGAAAGCAAAGGAAAATATCCCGAACCCGACGAAACTAACTTTCTCAACCCCGTTAAATAAACTGTCCCATGCAAAAAGCCGGCAGCATGAGAAAGGCACTGGCAATCCTTATCGGTTTCTTGCTTTCCTGCCAGGTGCAGGCACAGACTGCTCCCGGCAAATACCTGGTTTGGTTCACAGACAAAAATAACAATACATACTCTCTCAGCGACCCCGGCAAGTTTCTTTCTGAAAGGGCCCTTGACCGGCGGTTACGCGACAATATCTCCCTTACTCCTGCCGATCTGCCTGTATCAAGGTATTATCTCGATAGTATTGAGCGTTTGGGCTGTCACGTGATCAATTCATCCAGGTGGTTTAACAATGCCACCGTGGCCATATCCGATACGACTGTGTTGAGCCTGCTGAAAACGATTTCATTCATCGACCAGCAAAAAACCACCTACTCGGTTACTCCCTTCACCGGAAAGAAGAGCCGGCCTGTGCACCCACTTGATTTAACCCCTGTTTTGAACTTACCGGGAAATTCCTTTTATGGGGGAAGTTATGCCCAGATTGCCCTTGAAAAGGGCGACGAACTGCAAAAAATGGGGTTCCGTGGACATGATGTGCAAATTGCTTTGCTTGATGCGGGGTTTTACATGGCCAATCAACTGCCTTCTCTCGATTCACTTTTTGCTGACGGAAGAGCGCTCGGAACACGCGATTTTGTTTCTCCCGGCAACAATATATACATGGAACATCCGCATGGAATGAATGTGCTTTCCATCATCGCGGGCAACCTGCCGCATATATTCGTTGGCACAGCCCCCGATGCTTCCTTCTGGCTTTTCCGTTCGGAAGATGCCAATTCGGAAATGCTGATCGAGGAGGACAACTGGGTAGCGGCAGCCGAAACTGCCGACAGCGCCGGAGCGGATATTATCAGCACCTCGCTTGGGTATAGCCAGTTCGATTGGCCCATTCAGAACCATACCTACCAGGACATGGATGGCAAATCTACCCGCATTTCCCTGGCAGCCGATATGGCCTCGGCCCGTGGAATGCTGGTGGTGGTAAGCGCTGGAAACGAAGGCAACCTTCCCTGGAAATACATCACGGCTCCTGCCGATGCATTCCAGGTGATTGCATGCGGGGCAACGGACAGCCTCGGGATGTATGCGACCTTCAGCTCACAGGGACCCTCATACGACGGCCGCGTGAAGCCAAATGTGGCCGCCATGGGCAGGGCAACCCTGGTGCAGCTCCCCGATGGATCGTTTGGCCGGGGAAGCGGTACATCATTCTCCGCCCCTATCATTTCGGGCCTTGCCGCCTGCCTGTGGCAGGCTTACCCCAGGGCATCCAACTACGAGCTCCGGCAGGCCATTGAACAAAGTTGCAGCCATTACAGCAGTCCTGACAATTTCACAGGCTATGGAATCCCCGATTTCAGGAAGGCATACGACCTGCTTGGACAGGCAATGAAAGAAAAATTTGCAGACGAAAAAGATATCGTGGCCTTTCCGAATCCATTCACCACCTTCTTCTCCCTGAGAATTACCGATCCGTTACCCGATGCAGCCGTAACTGTGAACCTCTATGATCTGAACGGCAAACTGATCATGACAACCAGGCAATCCGTTTCGGGACGCTATGTTTTCCAGGTGCAGGTGCCTGAAACAGTTTCACTCAGCAAAGGAATCTATTTGGTAAAGGTGCTTTCCACCAATCATACCTATACATTGAAAGCCGTAAAACTCTGAATGTCTGGTGAACCAAACCATATTACCCCGCTTTCGCTGAGTGAGATCAACAGCAGGATCAGGCAGGTTCTGAAGGAAAATTTCCCAGATAATTTCTGGGTGGTGGCAGAGATCAGCGAAATGAAAGTGAATGCTGCCGGGCACTGTTATCTGGAACTGATTGAAAAAGACAACCTGTCGGGCAAAACTATTGCGAAAGCCAGGGGCAACATTTGGGCATTTACCTTCAGACTTCTGCGACCATATTTTGAAACTACCGCCCGCATAAATCTTACTGCCGGGCTCAAAGTTCTGGTGCAGGCGCAGGTTGAATTCCACGAGCTATATGGATACAGCCTGAATATTACTGACATTGACCCTGCCTATACTATGGGCGATATGGCCCGTCAGCGAGCCGTGGCCATCGAAAGGCTGAAGGCCGAAGGTGTTTACGATATGAACAAAAGCCTTGAACTTCCCCTGGTTATCCAGAAAATTGCTGTGATCTCTTCCTCCACTGCCGCGGGATTTGGCGACTTTAAAAAACACCTTCTTCAGAATGACGGAGGATATAAATTCACCGTACGGCTCTTTCCCGCCCTGATGCAAGGTGAAGAAGCTGTGGAATCGCTGATTTCGGCGCTGGAAAAAATCAACAACATGGCTCACCCGTTTGAAGCCGTGGTGATCATCCGGGGCGGAGGATCACAAAGCGACCTGAGCTGTTTCGATGACTATTGGCTTGCCAGTCATGTGGCGCAGTTTCCTCTTCCGGTGCTCACCGGCATTGGACACGAACGCGACGAATCGGTGGTTGACCTGGTTGCCAACACTTCCCTGAAAACACCAACAGCGGTGGCCGATTTCATACTTTCCAGAGCCCAGGAGCTCGATGGTTACCTGTATGATCTGCAGTCGCAGTTTGTTTCGGAGGTAAAACGCAACCTCGAACAAAAGCGATCGGAATTATTGTTCCTGTTTATGAAATTTGCCCCCCGAATGCGCGACTCTTTACAACGAAGGGATAAGAAACTCCTGACCCTGGGAATGACGTTCCGCAAAACATGGTCGCAAAACCTTGCCAGCCAGCTGGCATTGCTGAATGGGTTTTACAGTCAATCCAGGAATAGCTCCCAGCATATACTTTCGGCGCAGCGAAAATACCTATCTCGCACTACCAGACAGCTGCAGGTAATCACCGGCAATTATATCAAAAGAAAACAGGCTATGGCAGTCAGACTGGCACAACTGATCCAAAGCCTTGATCCGGTGAATGTATTGAAACGGGGATATTCCATTTCATACCATCATGGCAGACTGCTTAAAAATTCGGAACAGGTCGATTCAGGAGATACCATGGAAACTCAGCTTCATTCAGGCAGGATTACCAGTAAGGTAACCGGCAAAAACACTCAGAAAGAAACCGAGACTGACCTAGAATAAAATATCGACGTTCCTGTGAATATCTTTTTAATGGCTTTTATTCCAATAATTTACAAATCAACTAATTTTGATATAGTTGATGAAAATCACCAATTTTGATACAACAATTCCTTGCCTGTACCGTATTTAAGCATATTGTCACCTATTTATGAGTCTTTTGCACGCTTTATTTTATACCTTGTTTGTCGTGATGTTCTCCTTGCATGACGGTATAAGGCTGTTATTCTGGCTGACAATTCTCATCGGGGTCGCCGGAATATTCATTCTTGTTTTTAGATTATACATCCATTCAAATAGAAAGAATGAGCTACTCAGAGAAAAGAATGAGCAACTGGAAAGCATGAATGCACAGTTGCTCGAGTCGGAAAAGCAGTTGCTCAAGCTGAACGCCACGAAATCCAGGCTTTTCTCCATCATTGGTCATGACCTGAGGGGCTCCATGAATGCCATTATCGGGTTTTCCGAAATCATGGTAAAAAAACACAGGAACCTGACGGACGAAGAATTGTCAAAATACAGTAATATCATCAACCAGTCGGCCAGTAAGCTCTATCTAATGATGGAAAACCTGCTCGACTGGTCGCGTACGCAGGGTGAGAACCTACGTTTTTCCCCGGAAATCATCGACCTGCATAGCCTTGTGCTGAATGTTGTAACGCTTCTTGAGATAAATGCATACAGCAAAGGCATTGAACTGGTTTCAGAGGTGCCTAAAAACTTCACGGTTTATGCCGACAAGATTCTCCTTGCCAGTATACTGAGAAACCTGATAGACAATGCTTTGAAATTCACCAATAGGGAGGGAAGAATTGTTATTTCTGCGCGAGAAAAAGGGGGTTCAGCAGAGATTGCGGTACATGACACTGGCATAGGGATGAGCAGCGAGGTAACAGAAAATCTTTTCAATGATGAATTTCATGATAGTACCGAAGGTACGGGCAGGGAAAAAGGAACAGGCCTGGGGCTGATTATCAGCCGGGACTTTGTGGAAATGCATGGGGGAAAAATATGGGCAACAAGCGAAATAGGAAAAGGAAGCACACTCTCCTTCACACTTCCGTTGAATCATCATTAGAAGTCAGGAAAGCGCATCCCATGAAGATTTTCCCTGTACCGATCAATATTTATATATTCT
>JAKAMP010000138.1 GCA_021812865.1 Bacteroidota bacterium
GCTTTCCCCTGCGGAATAAAGGAATAGCCGCCCTTAATCCCGAGGTCATTCAACATGCGGTTGCGGAATACCGATTTAAAGGAACCCTCTGCCAACACGGCCACAGGAAGATAAGAAAGGTTGAAGTCCTGCGGAGTGGGCTTTCTTTGGATCTCTTCAAGACTGATGATGGCCGGAACCTTCACCAGGCGCGCATATTCCGAACTGCTCAGCAGCACAGTCCGTTTAACCAGGGAATCCTTTCCCAGGGTATCAATCACCGAAGGGAACTCCGATTTCACCAGTTGGACATACCGTGTGGCCGGGTTGGTTCGGGAAGGCTGGAGCAAAGGATAATAAAACCAGGGAGCAGGGTAGAAATTCGCTTCCGAGCCTTCGGGCGCTGTATTGACCGGAATATTGGCACACACTGCATCCTGCAGCAGACTGGGATTGATACGGAGGCCATAACGGAACAACATATCGTCAAGATTCAGGGAATTGATGGTTGCCATGGTAGCTCCGCCCACCAGAGTATCGAGACTGGCCTTCACCTCATCGAGAAAGAACAGCGCCTTGCCCCCTTTCATGATATACTGGTCAATGGCAAACTTGTCGGCCTCGCTGAAAGGAACACGTGGCTTCGCAATGACCACCGCTGCATACCCATCGAGCCTGCTGGCATTGCTATCGATCCGTATCCGGTCAACCTGGTAATAATTTAGCAATTCCATGGTAATGTCGTCGGTCTCATACTGATTCAGCTCCCCATGACCTTCAATAAAAGCGATCTTAATGGGCGGAGTCGAAATCCTCCTGATCACCTGGATCAGTTCATATTCGAGTGACTGTATGGAATTGTTGAGGTTCTCCTCGGCGCTAAGGGACGCATTGTTTTTCAACAGGTTCACCGGCATCTCCATTTTCCTGAACGAGATAATGGCCCCGGGAACCACCGGTTTTTCAGAGGTCCCTCCTTCCCTGTCGCGATCCATGATGTTGGTGATGCGAAGCCCCTTGTTTGTCAGTTCGGTCATCATACGGTCCCGGTCCTTGGCGTCCTCGCTTTTCTGGGGATTGACAAACTCATACTCCAGGTTGTCGCCGGCATAGATCCTGAATTCATCGAGCAAGTCGCGGATTCGCTCTTCCATCTTTTTAAAACCTATGGGCATATCCCCATCGAGGTACACTTTCACAAACACCACATCATCCAACTGTTTCAGTACCTTTTTGGTTTCTTTGGAAAGAGTATATCGTTTTTCGGCGGTCAGATCGATGCGGAAATGCAGAAAATTGGAGAGGTAGAGCACAAGGACAAGGATCAAAACG
The DNA here is from genome assembly GCA_021812865.1 of Bacteroidota bacterium. GTDB lineage: Bacteria > Bacteroidota > Bacteroidia > Bacteroidales > JAAYUG01 > JAKAMP01. Next base: position 1,312 of record JAKAMP010000138.1, read on the forward strand.
GCATATGCCAGCGAAAGAAGGCTTTTTCGGCGGGAATCACGGGGTGTTATGTTTTTGTTATCTTCCATGCGCTGTTACCATTTTCGGCTGTCGAGGGAGGTTTTGGTCAATACCAAAAAGAGAGCAATCACACCCAGATAATACGTTACATCGGCAGTATCGATCACACCCCGGCTGAGTGATTTATAATGTTCGCTGATACCCAGGTAGAGGATAAAACTCTCTGCATTTTTGAATACAGGCAGTCCGCTCAGCATATCGAAGCCCGAATAGAGCAGGAAACTGATCACTACAGCAAGCAGGAAGGCAATGATCTGGTTTTCCGTAAGCGAGCTGGCAAAAAGTCCGATGGCCGCATAGATGGCCGCCAGGAAGAAGAGACCAATATATGAACCCCAGGTACCTCCTGTATCGATATTTCCCGGCGGGTTACCGAGAAGGTATACCGAAAGATAATACACAAGCGAAGGGATGAGGATGAGCAGCACCAGCAGCACGGCTGCCAGGTACTTGGCCCATACTATCTGCATGGAGGTGAGCGGGCGGGTAAGCAAGAGCTCGAGGGTTCCGGTGCGTTTTTCTTCGGCAAACATCCTCATGGTCACTGCAGGCGCCAGAAACAGGAATACCCATGGTGCAATGAAAAACAGGGGGTCCAGGGTGGCATAGCCGGAATCAGGGATGTTCATGTCGCCGGGAAAAACCCAGAGAAAAAGACTGGTTACCAGGAGGAAGATGAAGATCACCACATAGCCCGACAATGAACTGACAAAGCCACGGATCTCCTTTTTCAGCAAACTGAGCATATTTCAGAAAACTTGCAGGCAAATTTAATTGAATTTTGAATCGATGCAAGGATTCTTTGCGGTATGTTGGCCGTCAACGCATTTGCCAGGTCCACCATTTTAGCGGTGAAGGTACATTTCGGCTACCACAAATATGGCGAAGATGATGCTTGCCAGTCCGTTCGTGGTAAAGAAAGCTACGTTGAGACGGGAGATATCCTTCGGGCTGATGATGAAGTGCTGATAGGCCAGCAGTCCAATAAATATTACTGATCCTAGCCAATATATCCAACCGAAACCGGCCATGATCCCGGCTCCGACCACCAGAACAGCGGCAAAGGTATGTACCACGGAGGACAGAAACATGGCTCTTTTCCTTCCCAGAAGAACCGGAACGGACTTCAGGCGTTCATTCTTGTCAAAATCCTCATCCTGCAGGGCATAAATGATATCAAATCCGCCTACCCAAAGCATTACTATAAGGGAATAGATGAGAGGCAACAGTGCAAAATGGGCAGTTACAGCCAGGTAGGCGCCAATGGGCGCCAGTGAAAGCCCCAGTCCAAGTACAAAGTGACTCAGCGAGGTAAATTTCTTGGTAAAACTGTACCCCAGGACAACGGCCAGGGCTACGGGAGAAAGCTTCAAAACAAGGGGATTGATAAAGGAGGTGCAGATCATGAACAACAGGGAACTGATCATTACGAGGTGGATAGCCGATCGCGGGCGGATAATCCCGGCAGGTATTTCCCTGAGGGCGGTGCGTGGGTTGCTGGCATCGATCTCCCGGTCAACATAACGGTTGAAAGCCATGGCAGCGGTACGCGCAAAGACCATGCACAGTAATACCAAAATAAACGACCGCAAGGTAAATGAATAGCCTTCGTGCTGAACAGCCAGGAAATACCCGATCAACGCAAAAGGCATGGCAAATACGGTATGACTGAATTTGACCAGCGAAAAATAGTCCTTGATCTTCCCGTTCTTCTCCTTCATATCTCAATCCAAATAACTGGAATATATCTGAACATTATCCTCATCATAGCAAACAAAAATGACCTTTTCCGGTTCGGTATGCGCTTCAAAAAATTCTTTCACAGCCTGTACTGCCACCTGGGCAGCTTTTTCCTTTGGATACCCGTATACGCCCGTGCTGATGGCAGGGAAAGCAATGGTTTGCAGGCGTTTTTCTTCGGCCAGCCTGAGGCTGCTCAGATAACATGCTCGCAGAAGCGCAGGTTCATTTTGATTGCCTCCGTGCCAAACAGGGCCTACGGTATGTATGACGTATTTTGCAGGTAAATGATATCCTTTCGTAATGCGGGCTTCACCAGTAGGACAACCGCCAAGTCCCCTGCATTCTTCGAGGAGAGAAGTACCTGCGGCACGATGTATTGCCCCATCAACCCCGCCGCCACCCAGCAGCGTGCGATTGGCCGCATTCACTATTGCATCCACATGCAGCATAGTAATATCTCCAATAACCAGTTCAATCCTGTCCATAAGACATCATTTCCTTACTACTGCGCCAAGCCTATCGGCATATGCCTTCATCACTTTCTCCATGATCCGGTCAATTTCGGCGTCCGTAAGCGTTTTATTCAGGTCCTGAAGGATAAAACTCAGGGCATACGATTTTTTTCCCTTTTCAACCTGGTCTCCCATATATACATCGAACAGGTCAACCCGGCGAATCAGGTTCTTTTCCGTTTCAAGGGCAACTTTCCTGAGCTCGGAAAACTTCACCTGTTCATTGAGCATGAGGGACAAATCCCTTCGCACTTCCGGATATTTAGGCAATTCACGATAAAGAACCTTATGGTCTTTCACCCCCTCTATTACTGTTTTCCATTGAAAATCAGCAAAATAAACAGGAGCCTGGATATCAAACTTTTGCAGCAGCGACGGGTGAACGATGCCGAAATCAACCAGTTGGCCTTTCTTTACCGTATACCGCAGCGCTTCCGAAAAGACATCCGATTCAAATTCCTCTGCTATAATAGAATCTTCCGCTATACCCAGTTTTTCAAGCAGAAAATGAACGGTTGACCTTAGTGTATAAAAAGAAGAAGGCTTTTCTTCAGAAGCCCAGTTTTTATATGATTTATTCCCGGTAATGAACAGGCCCAGGTGCATCTCTTCGGAATACTTCCCAAGAGCATCCTTCCCGTTGGTTTTACCCATAAAGTAGCAGTTCCCGAATTCATATAAATTCAGGTCGGGGCTCTTCCGGTTGATGTTATAAATGATTGCCTCCAGTCCGCCAAACAGCAAGGTCTGCCTCATGCAGTTTAGGTCGCTGCTCAGGGGATTGTATATGCGTGCCAGTTGTTCTTCCGGGAAGGAAACACTGCCGGTGTAGTAGGAAGATTTGGTAAGAGAGTTCGACATGATCTCGTTGTATCCATGGCCCGAAAGATACTCCGATACGCTGAATTGCACCTTTTCCTTATCAGGGCGGGAAACATACGACAAGGTTGACAATACCTTATCGGGGAACTCCACGTTGTTGTATCCATAAATCCGGAGTACTTCCTCCACGATATCGGCTTCTTTCTTCACATCGACATGATAGGGGGGTACGCGGACCAGCAGTACATCGTCGTTTTCCCTCTCCATAATCATTTCGAGGGAGTTGAGTATCTGCCGTACAATTGCCTTATCTATTTTCTTACCGATGAGTGCATACATGCGCTCCCAGGATACCTCCACCATAAAATCGCTTATGGGCTTCGGATAGCGGTCGATGATCTCTGAGGAGATTGATCCGCCGCCGGTTTCCCTAATGAGGAGGGCAGCGCGTTTCAGGGCAAAGGTCACCATGTTCGGATCGGTTCCGCGCTCGAAGTGGAAGGACGCATCGGTTGACAACCCGTGCCTGCGGGCAGTCTTCCGCACAGAAACCGGATTGAAATAGGCGCTTTCGATGAATATATTCACAGTTTTTTCAGTGATTCCCGAATGCAGCCCGCCGAATACTCCACCAATGGCCATGCCTTCATTGGCATTGCATATCATGAGGTCTTCGGCCGAAAGGGTTCTTTCCACTCCATCGAGGGTAACGAATTTTGTTCCTTCAGGCAAGGTTTTCACCACGATTTTTTCCCCTTTGATCTCACTGGCGTCGAATGCATGCAGGGGCTGACCCAGTTCATGCAACACGTAGTTGGTCACATCCACCACGTTATTGATCGGGTTCAACCCAATGGCTTTCAACCTGTTCTGTAGCCATTCAGGGGAAGGCTTTACCGTTACGCCGCTGAGGGTCACGCCCGCATACCTCGGACAGGCTTCCTCATTTTCTATCTGAACATCGATAAACAGTTTCTTGTTATCGGTTTCAAACTCGTCGACAAATGGCCGGTGCGCCTTAACAGCAGAGGTAAGGTTGCCTGCAATGGTAAAATAAGCCGCCAGGTCGCGGGCAATTCCGTAATGCGAACCTGAACCTATCCGATTCGGCGTAAGTCCGATTTCAAAACGCACATCGCCAACCACCTTGAAATATTCAGCTGCAGGTGTTCCCACAACAGCCTCAGGCGGCAATACCAGGATTCCCTCGTGCGAAGTTCCAATGCCTATCTCATCTTCGGCACAGATCATTCCCTCAGATTCTTCACCCCTGATCTTTGCCTTTTTGATCTCAAAACTGTCATTCCCTTTATAGATCATGGTTCCCACAGTGGCAACCACCACTTTCTGTCCTGCAGCCACATTGGGCGCACCACAAACAATGTTCAACAGGGAACCTGTCCCCGCATTAACCGTGGTGACACTCAGTTTATCAGCATTGGGATGCTTTTTGCAGGTGATCACCTCGCCAATTACAAACCCTTTTAAACCACCCTTTACCGAGTGGAATTCTTCCATGCCTTCCACTTCCAGTCCTAAATTCACCAAAACCTCGGCAATCTGCTCAGGGGTTTGTTCAAATTCAATGTACTCTTTTAACCAGTTGTATGAAATTTTCATATTGCACTACTTGTATTCTGAATAATTTTGCCATCAACTCTGATCATGCACAGGAATATTACCTTCGCCGGTGGTTATGTGGCAGTTTCTGTTTTTTGAAGTCGCTAAATTATACTTTTTATGCTACTTATAAAAATGATGATGGAATGTTGCCATTCTGAACAGCTCTGAAACCTGATTAGCGTATCGAAACTGATTACGCTCCGCAACACTTTGAAAACAAAAAGCTGTGGCTGAAGGATCTAAATACGGTAGAAACAATACATTTTACTTTTCCGGGACAAATACTATATATGAAATTTCTGGGAGGTTGAAGTAGCAGGAGTTGAGAAGTGTATATTTCCACTGTAGCCAGAAAGAAACACTGAGAAAAACGTCTTTTGCTTGCATGTTATAGCTTCCAAGGTCGCGCAGGTCATCAACAAGATAAACGGCTTTGCTATATTGCGGACCGTTAAGCGAACTCAGCAAGAGGCTTTCATTGGCAATGGACCAGGTGCTCACCAGCCTGTCCATTTGTATATCCTTCTTCTGGATAATGAATTTTCTCATGCCGGTTTCTGCGGAAGCTGCATCCATGATCATCTTCAGGTAATCCAGGCGACTGGTATAAATGTTCACTGCCCTGGTTAAGCCCCACAATCCGCACAAAAGCACCAGGATATAGACCGCCGGCTGCCATCGTTTCCTTGAAGCCAAAGCAGGCAGCACATCGTGTGCAAATGGAATGGCAACATAAAACCAGAGGGGAAGCAGGTTCTTCTCCATTCCTGCATCTGAATCACCAGGCGCATAAAGCACCATCATCACGAGAAAGAAGCCTCCAAAACTGATTATCTGGAAAAACATCTTCCCAAACTCGCGACGGAACAGGTAAAAAACAATATTCATCATCAGCAAAACCAGGGGAAGGATATAAATTCCCTTGACAATAAATTTCAAGAAAAAATGAATGCTGTATACCGTAGGCAGGTGCCTGAGCGTTGTGAAGAGGCTCATGGCCGGTTCCATCTGATGCCCCTCATAACTGTTCCGGCTGATGGACAGGAATTTGGCCGCATAAATAGCCAGGGTGACCAACAGGAACCCGTAAACCATCCTGTTCCTGAA
>JAKAMP010000139.1 GCA_021812865.1 Bacteroidota bacterium
TAACTGGCACGACCGCAACAATTGAACCATTAATGCAAAAGAGTCAGGATTTTATAAAAATTGAAAAAGAGGAAGAATGGAAAAAAATTGTGTGGAAATGCATAGATTCTGGATATATTATTTATTTAGTCAATGCTTTAGACCATATTGAAATTGGCTATCCTTCAGAAAATGACATAATGAAAACTATTGGTGGAGGTAGTAATGTAGCTGTAAAAGATATTTCCAACAGAAAAATAAGTAAATTTATTAACGAAAGAGCAAAAACATTTATTTATCTAGGGTATCTAACAAAAAATTTATGAGGTCAATACTTTATAGTTTGATTTTAATTTCCTCTAGTGCATTTTCACAGATATCAGTATTTGATTCAAAAGATATATCATTATTATTCTTAAATAATGATACACCTTTAAAACTTATGACAAATTCAAATTTTTCAAAAAACATAAGTAAAATTTTTTGGGGAACCAAAATTATAGATACAATTAAAGAACCAATAGAGCATTTATTCATTCAAAGTAATTTTCATCCTTTTACAATAATTACCACTGGAAATAATATTCTAATATTCAATTTAAAAAATAGAGAGCTAAAAATTACAAAAATTGAATCTGATAATGGGTATCCGATAACGTTAATGAATGACAATCTGATATTTTATAAAGAAAGCTATTTTAATAATATCCCCTATATAGTATTTAATTCTTTTTCAATAGATCAATCGATGTTTATTAAAAGCATAAAGTGCAAGTTGCCGGTATACTCAAATTCTATTTTTTTCACTTATGCAGGAAGTTACTTTTCTCCCATATCAAAAAAAATATTGATAATAACTGGAATTGATTCTGGAGATGGGGAAATTACAGATCCGTTTAAGGGCATTATTTTTGATATCGAATCTGATAAATATATTACAAATGCTTTGCCTGATTCATTTGATATTAAATATATGACAGAATTGACTCCATTTAGTGATTATAAATCCTTCAGATCGAATTACTTGGTCAATGATAATATGGGGAATATTCTTATTCAAAAAAACTATATCCTAAATTCCGATTTTGTAATAGTTAGAGAAACAGTTCCAAGGAAAACCTTCGTAATTAAAGGATATTGTAATGAAAATGACAAAATCACAGGAACATTTGTTTTATCATCTACCGATAATCGCCTAAAAAATGTAATAATTAATATCAATAACACTGAACATTTTGATTATATTCAAAATATGATCTTCCATGAGAAGAATGTGTCTGGAACATTGGATTCTTTAACAAAAGATGATTTGGAAACATTGAGAAATTTCATTTTTGCCAAACACAATCAGAAATTCGATGATGAATATTACCAGGCTTACTTTAATACTTTCGTATTTTATTCTGACGAATCTATGCGTAAATCCCGTTTACCAGATGTTACCCATCTTCTTACCCCAGCCGACAAGCAGAATTTGGCCCTCATCAATGAAGCCCTGGAGAAAATAAAATAATTAACCGAAAGGGCTTCTGCCGGAGTCACTTTATCCTTTTCTTTGCTGCACTTTCCTCAATGCAGATTTTTCATTAAGTTTACAACCTATTCTGTAAACAATGAATGTACTTATCCTGGGATCGGGAGGCAGGGAGCATGCTCTTGCATGGAAAATTGCCAGAAGCAGGCTGCTTACAAAGCTCTTCATTGCCCCTGGTAATGCCGGAACTTTACATGCCGGCGTCAATGTAAATATTCAGGTGAACGACTTTGCCGCAATCGGCGAATTTGCAAAGAAAGAAAACATTTCGCTGATAGTGGTAGGCCCGGAAGATCCCCTGGTAAACGGCATTCATGACTATTTTCTGAACCATCCCGCCCTGCAGGGTATCCTGGTAATCGGACCGGGCAAAGCCGGCGCCATGCTCGAGGGAAGCAAGGACTTCGCCAAGGAATTCATGTTCCGGCATAACATTCCCACAGCCCGGTATAAAAGTTTCACCCTGACAACCCTTTCCGAAGGATATACATTCCTGGAAAGTCTGAATCCTCCCTATGTGCTTAAAGCCGATGGCCTGGCTGCCGGCAAGGGAGTCCTTATCCTGCAATCACTCGATGAGGCCAGAACCGAATTGCAGCATATGCTCGAAGGAAAGTTCGGTGCCTCCAGCAAAACTGTGGTGATCGAAGAGTATCTTACAGGAATAGAGCTTTCCGTATTCGTGCTGACCGACGGCCAGTCTTATAAACTTCTTCCTGAGGCTAAAGACTACAAAAGGGTTGGGGAGGGCGACACCGGCCTCAATACGGGCGGAATGGGCGCTGTTTCTCCTGTTCCTTTTGCCGATGCGGCCTTCATGCAGAAAGTGGATGAAAGGATCATACAGAGAACCATTGCCGGACTGCAAATAGAAGCTATCCCATATAAGGGATTCATATTTTTCGGACTGATGAATGTAAAGGGAGAACCTTACGTGATTGAATACAATGTAAGAATGGGCGATCCTGAATCGGAAGTAGTCTTCCCCCGCATCGAATCGGACCTGCTTGAGCTGCTCGATGCCGCGGCCAAAGGAATATTATCCAAATCAAGCCTGGTTATCTCAAAACAGACCGCCACAACTGTGATGCTTGTTTCCGGCGGTTACCCCGGTGAGTATGCAAAAGGACATGAAATTTCAGGTTTGGATAACATCGCGGACAGCATGGTTTTCCATGCAGGAACAAAACCCACCAATGATGGAAAGGTGGTCACCTCGGGAGGAAGGGTTCTGGCCATTACCTCTCTCGGTAAAACCATGGGCGAAGCCCTGGAAAAATCATATAAAAATGCGGCCATTATTGGCTTCAAGGATAAATATTACCGGAAAGACATAGGATTTGACCTGACTTCATAATCTTCCTGCTTTGATCCTTTTAAGACTATTCAAAAGCAACCAGCCTGCTGTCATTATCCTCATGGTACTGATCGGAATCAGCCTGTGGATCAAATCCTTCCTGCATCCTCATCCCATGTCATTCTTTTATGACAGTCACCCCATGCCCCTGTACGCTCTTACCCTTTCCCTGGTGAGCAAGGGAAAAGCCTCTATTCTTCTTGCACTGGCTCTGCTGATTATTACAGGTTTTATGCTTATCCGCCTGAATACCCGGTTTATCTTTATCCAGGACAGGACCCATCTGCCACTTTTCTTTTATTTGTGTATTACCGGAGGCATGGTCTTTCTGCATCAGTTGAATCCTGTGGTTCCAGCTTCCATATTCATACTCCTTGCCCTGGAAAGAATGCTGGCATCATACAGAATTGACCGATTATCGATGAATCCATTCGAGGCCTCCTTCCTGCTGGGTATTGCCTCCCTCTTTTATGCTCCGGCCGGATTATTCCTGGTCCTTTTGTGGTTTGCACAGGCGCTTTTGCGCCCATCCTACTGGAAAGAATGGCTCTATACCATCCTCGGTTTCGCATTGCCATATATTTTCCTGTATGGCTACTATTATCTTTCGGGCAGGGATTTCCATGTTCAAACCCGTGAATTGCTTACCTTCCTGGAACAAAACCCCCATACACCTGCACTTTCCGTAACCTATAGGATTTACATAGGCTATATTCTGCTCATGGTTTTAATCTCCAGTATTTTTATGCTCCGGGTATTCCAGGCAAAAAAAATACTTGCCCGCCGGACTTTCAACCTGCTCTTCTGGTGGTTTATCCTCAGCATTGCCATCTATTTCCTGGTTCCATCGGCTTCCTATGAAATGATCATTATAGCGGTAATCCCGGTATCCTTCATCCTGGCTCATTATTTCAATTACACGAAAATCCGTCCCTGGATTGCCGAATTCATGTTTGTTGTTTTTGCCTTTCTTACCTTGTATACCATCTGGTCGATCTGACCTGAAAGAAGGGTATTTTCATTGAAAGGAAGGCCTATTCGGCCTGAAGCAATTGATTTTCCATGGAAATATACCCCTGCAGCAGCTGGAATAAAAAATCCCGGGTATGTCCCGGGATTCTACTCATTGATTTAACAATATCAGAGTTTTTCAATAAAGCTGAGTATGCCCACCGCCGATCCCGCTTTTCCATCCTGGAATGAAATAAAGACATGGTATATTCCGGTTTTCGTGCAGTTCAGGTCAATGCTGTGGTAGTCCTTTCCGGTGGAAGAATTGTATGTGCTTCCCATCAGTTTATTTTCATCATACAGCTGCAGAACCGCCTTGCCTTCGGAAGTTTCGGAAGTACAAATGCTGAACCTGTACTTGGTGTTTTTGCTGAGGATCATGGAGAACTTTGCCATGGGAGCCTTTTCGTTCGGCTTCGCGGCCTCGAGCTCAACAGGAAAATCTTTCAAATAAGTGGCGTCATCTCCTGCACTGGTTCTGCAAATGTCAACAAGATCGGCTGCAGACTGGGCCCTGATTGCAAATGTTCCTGCAACCAGGATCATGACCAGCGATGCGAATATTTTTCTCATTCTTGATTTCATTAGGTAAATTGTCAAAATGATTGGCTAGAGGCTGATCAAATCATTACGCACCTTTTCTGTGACAGCAATGATGCCGTTTAGCTGTTCTTTGTTAATATGCACGATGCTGACATCCTTCTGTACAATGGTTAACATCCCGTCCTTCTCAACAGCCTGAGGCTCGCCCGTTTCATACGTTATCTTCACATCGGCATAGCTTGCGTTCAGTTCTTCCATACTGGCAATGAGCTTTGCAAAGTAAGGGTCGGATGAATAATTCTTCAGAATGATCATTAGGTAACCCAGGATGGTTTTTTGCTCGCCAATGCGGTCGGTAAGATCCTCGAAATCCCTCTCTTTCGCTACCTGGGTGGCAAGGTACAAGCCTTCAATATATGCCCCGGCAATGATCAGTGCACTGAGGTTCCCCCTCTTGTTCTCCCTCAGGTACTTGTCCATCTGGTTGAAACTATGCACCGAGATGTACATCAGCGAATCGAGGTTCTGGTTGTTGGTAGCCAGGCGCTTCAGTGTGGTAAAGTCGAAGAACTGTCCTACCTGCACATCATCGGAAAGCTTCTTTATGGCGGTAAGATAATTCAGTACACTGGAAGTTTTGTTGTACATATTGAGGTATCCCAGGTCCGCACCATATATGCCCAGGTTAAAAGCCTGCTGGTATGCTGTATTGAAATTCGAAACATTGTCGGTCGTTGCCAGGTATTTGTTTGAAAATGGCGCTCCAACCCTTTTCATGAGGGCAGCAATTTCCACTGGTGAAGAAATATTTTCAATGATCTCATTCATTGCCTGTCCTGAAACTTCAAGAGCTCCCTGGTTCAGCACCGAATCGGGTGCAGAAAGGCCGGAATTCCTGCCACCACCAGGTTTGCAGGAGATAACGAAAAGCAAAGGCAGAAGGTAAAGAATAAGTTTTTTCATCATATGGTGGTATTTAGTCAAACAAAATTAAAAAAAAACCTCATTTAAAATTGCCCGCTTGGCATAAACAGGAATGCCGGTTGTACCCATGCCGGTCACTCTCTCCTGGACCGGCGGAATTTGAAATAATCAGAAATATTCACAGCTTTCTTCATCAAATCAAAATATAACATAGTGTACAGGATCAGAATATACACCCAAACAACACCCATATTAAACCAGTAAGTATCGAAAAATCTCCCGAGGAAAGGTTTCACCGGGGAAAAGAGGTGAGCGCGGAAGCTCATGGGAGACTCTACCCTCGGATCCTGGTATATCGGGTCGTATTGCTGAACCAGCCGGTTGGAATATTCCAGAATCTTGTTCTTCTCTAATGATTTCCTTACATAATCCGAAACGCTCTCATTGAAATAATCATCCCTGAACTGTTTGTATTTTTTAGCATCTGTGGTAGTCCAGTACCCGATAACTTTCTGCTTCATCTGGTTCACTTTTTCGAATTCCCCTGCATAATAATCTTTGAGCCGCGACAGGTATTTGCTCAGGCGATCGACCATCTCCGGGCTGATTTCCTTTGCGGTGATCTGATCAAGTCCGGCAAAAGGAACAGAAGTCACCCTTTCCATCTGAACCCCTACTTCGTATTGAAGCAATGGAAGGTACGCGGCAGTCCTGGATATTTTACCGGAATTGGCCAATTCTTCGGCAAGTGCATCCACCTTTTCCTGAAGGCGGGGAATATAGTATACCTGCATATAATCTGCCTGGCTCTCCTTCTTTTCAAGATCATACAGGGTAAGAGTTTTGCCTACCCGCGCCTGTTCATACCGGTTGTTTATGTATTGATGAACCATCAGCGCTTCGTACGACCACTTGGTAGGCATAAACTCGGCAATGAGTGGCGCTTTGTCGACACTGCCCACCGTACGGTTCAGTTTGTCGAAGGGGAACATGGCTCCGCTGAGGATCATCATCGGGATCATCACCAGGGGAATAATGATATAGATGGTTACTGCCGAATTGAATGAGGATGATATATTCAATCCCAGCACATTGGCAAATGCAGCAGTGGTAAAAAGCGCAAACCAGTATGGAAAGGTCATTCCTTTAATCCCCAGGATAGTATTGGCTATCAGCACAAAGGCAATGGACTGTACAGCAGAGATGGCGAATAAAATAAGCACCTTGGCAACCAGGTAGCTCGATCGGCTCAGGTTAAGAAAGCCTTCCCGTTTAAGAATCTTGCGGTCTCTGAAAATCTCTTCGGCGCTAACCATAAATCCGAGGAACAAGGCCACAATTAGGCTCATGAAAATGTAGATAGGGATATTATCATTTTCCCTGAAGATATAGACATTGGAATTGGGATCGGCAATATAGCGGATAATATAGGCCAGAATAAAACCCAGCACAGGGGCTTCGACCAGGTTGAGGGTGATATATTGCCTGTTACTGATTTTGGATAAAAAGTCCCGTACCAGGTAAATGGAAAACTGTTTGAACCAGTGTGGAATATTCAGTGATTTGGGGGGGGGCGCCGATATGGTTTCGGATTTTTCGAAGGTGGTATTCTCATGATAGTGTTCCTCCCATTTGGGGGGCGAAACTTTGCGGAGGTTGGTATAATTTCCGAATTCATCCACCACTCTGGCTTCGATGATATTGAAGATGAGTTCGGGGTTCACATTTCCGCAGAGCGCACATTCACCCACATCGCTGTTAATCTGCTGGTCGATGTGCTTGAAATACATAACTGC
>JAKAMP010000140.1 GCA_021812865.1 Bacteroidota bacterium
AACAATAATTAATCCTTTTTCTTGAAAACACGCCGGTATCCCCTGGGAACCCGCTTTCTGGAGTGGGTCGATTTCGTGGGATATCTTACGCCCCGGCGTATCTGGAATCTTGTCCAGTTGCGGATTAGCTATGCTTTGTCCCTGATGTTACGGGCGCCGGTGCACAGGGGTATGCCTGCATCCATATCCATTGAGCCTGCAAGCGGTTGTAACCTTCATTGCCCGGAGTGTCCTACCGGACTGGGACATTTATCGCGCAAGAAGAGCCTGATGAGCGGAGAAGATTTCTTTTCCGTCATTGACCAGGTAAAAAAAAGCGCCATTGCAGTTTCCCTGTATTTTCAGGGAGAACCATTTATTCATCCCGGCCTGATTGGAATGATTTCATATGCCGCGAAACATAAATTGTTTTCTACCGTATCAACCAATGGTCAGTTTTTGCCAGGGATCGATATGGAAGAGCTGGTCATGTCCGGTCTTAACAGGCTGATTGTTAGCGCCGACGGCATTACACAGTTGACCTACGAGACATACCGCATGGGGGGAAGTTTGGAAAAACTAATGCAAGGCCTGAAGAAGATAGCCGAAGCAAAAAAAAAGCTGCATTCCAAGAAACCGTTGCTTATTCTTCAGTTTCTTGTGATGCGTCATAATCAGCACGAGCTGCCCTTACTGGAGGAATGGGCTGTTTCTGCCGGGGCTGATGCTGTGTTGTTGAAATCGCCTCAGATCGATTCCCTGGAGGGCAGCGGAGACATACTGCCAACGATCGAAAGATTCAACCGGTATACTCCCGGTGAGAACGGGCGATGGAAGGTGAAATCGGATTTGCCTGACCGGTGCTGGCGCATGTGGCATAGCAGTATAATCGATGTGAATGGTGACATTCTTCCATGCTGTTTCGACAAGGATGCCGGGTTTGTCATAGGAAATATTCAGCAACAAAGGATTCACGAAGTATGGCATTCGCGTGCCTATGATAAATTCAGGGAAGGGGTGCTATCTAACAGGAAAAGTATTGCTATGTGTACAAATTGTACTGAAAATCTTGAGATCAGTGCATCTGAACTCAAATTTGTTAGATAAAATGACTCAATTGTGTTGTGCGTAAATACTGATTTTTTGCTGATTTTGATAAATCAGTGAAAATAATACCTTAATTTTAATAAATTTGGGATTAATAAGTGAAGAATGATGGATAGGCGCAAAATTACAGTAAAACATTACCTCAATAAGAGAGCAAAACCGCGCGTTTACAACAAGGAGAAATATTATCCCCTTTACATCCAGATTATAGTCAGCGGAAAGAAGGCACAGATAAAAAGTAAGATAAACGAACACCTGAAAATTTACCGCAGCGATATCGAAAGAATTACCCAGCAGAATGAAGAGTTGAATGAGTTGCTGCTTGCCGGATTTTTCACTGATTCGCTGATGAAAAGCATCGTGAAAAACAAGACATTCCCTCTGTTTCACCTTCTCAATGACGAAGTTCAGGTAATTATCCGGATCATCAAGTTCAATAATCCATTCGACAACAAGGAATTCACGTTGTCGAACTTTTCTGATCAATACCGGGTGCATACTACCGAAATCACATGGATACTCGATAACCGGATCAAGGAACGCTATTTGAAGGAACTGAAGAGTATCTTCCTGAAAACCATCGATGAGGAGGAGAACCGCGACATTTTCAGGGTAGTGAATTACTTCATTCATTTCATCAACTGGTCCAATTCATTCACCAATTTTTACGAAAGCACATTCGAGGTCATGCCCAGTGAGCTCAAATCGGTTGAAAACCTCCTCTCGCATGACCTCCGAACCACTATCAAGGCTTTCATGGCTTACCATACCAAGGTAAACATCCTGAAACGGTTTTTTGAAAAGCGCGAAAAAGGAAAAATTTCCACCCTCTCATACCTCGACTGGGAGGTTGAGATCAAGGCGTTCCTCCAGAAGGAATTTGACGAACTTTTCGGAGAGCAGAAAACCCTCGAATACATTATCAGCCTCGACAACATTCTTCGTGAAGAAGTGAAAATGGCCTGAGGCAGGCTTATCTGGGTTCAGTGGCCCTATACGACAGCTGGAATCTGGAATGAAAGGCCGGAATGATCATTCAATCAGTTTCACAATGCTTTCTTTGGTGAAGAACCTAAGAGGGTTGTTATTGCTGATAAAGAGGCTGGCTAGTTCCGATTTACGACTTTGCAGCTGAAGGATCTTCTCTTCAATGGTATCGCGGGTGATAAATTTATAAGAAAATACTTTCTTTTCCTGACCTATGCGGTGTGCACGGCTCACAGCCTGGTTTTCCACTGCCGGGTTCCACCAGGGATCGAGCAGGAACACATATTCGGCTGCGGTGAGGTTCAGACCCACACCACCCGCTTTCAGGGTGATCAGGAAAAACATCCTGTCTTCTTCTTCCTGGAATTCGCGGATAACCTGCTGTCGATCATCCGTAATGGTTTGGCCTGTAAGCATGGAGTACCGGTATCCCTGTTTTTCAAAATAATCCCTGAAGATGCGAAGGTGTTTCACGAACTGGGAATAGATGAGAACCTTGTGACCTTCGGCGCGCAGGTTTTCGAGGTTACGGATCACTTCCTCGAATTTACCTGATGGGATGGTATGAAGGTCGGTTTCATCAGGTTTGTTGCCTGTATACAACATGGGATGATTAGCCAGCAGTCGCAGTTGCATCAGTCCCTTCAGGATCACGAACCGTGACCGGTCAGTTCCCATTTTCGTGATATTTTCGAGGATGGTATTCCGTATTTCCGATTTGCGTTCTTCATACAGGCTTTTCTGGGCTTCGCTCATTTCACAGTAGTAAATCTGTTCGCTCAGGGACGGTAAGTCGCGGGCTACCATCTCCTTGGTGCGGCGGAGAATGAACGGACCGATCATACGCTGGAGTTTCTCTTCTTTTTGTGGATTCTTGTTTTTCTCAATCGGAACCACATATTCTTCCTTGAAGTAATTCAGGTTGCCCAGCAGGCCTTCGTTCAGGAAGGTGAGTTGGGCCCAGAGGTCGACCAGTGAATTTTCAATAGGAGTGCCTGTGAGGACGAGTTTATGTCTGCTGCGAAGTTGTTTTACTGAACGGAAAAGTTTGGATAGAGGGTTTTTGATGAGCTGGCTTTCGTCGAGGATGATATACCAGAATTCGATCTGCCTGAACATATCCAGGTCGTTCCGGATGATGCCATAAGTGGTGAGAACGATATCGTAGTTCAGGAAAATCTTGGGATCCTGCACCCTGTCCTGGCCGGAATGAACATAGGTTCGCAGTCCGCTGGTGAACTTGGTTACCTCGTTGATCCAGTTATGGATAAGGGAAAGCGGCATGACGATAAGCGAGGTGCGGGTTTTGGCAGTTCCGGCAGAATAGGCCGGGGCAAAAAGATCGAGTTGCCGGGTAGGTCCGTCCGGTGGAATTTCCTGAAGTTCTTCTGTAAGTACGTTGGTTTTTTTTGAGTGCATGAGCATAACCAAGGTCTGCAGCGTTTTGCCCAATCCCATATCATCGGCCAGCACACCTCCCAGCTGGAGTTGCTGCATGATGTTCATCCACTGGAATCCTTCCGCCTGGTATGGACGGAGACGTGCATTCAGGCCATCGGGGATGCGGATGTTTTCCAGTTTGCGGTTCCTGATAACACTTTCGTAATCCACCAGGCCGTTATCGTATTTGTCCCCGGCCAGTTCTCTGATAAGCCCGAAGTGATGTCGTTTTAAGGTAAGACCATCGCCTGAAGCATTGCCCAACCTGGCCAGGTCGCGATACTTGGCAAACCATTCCTCGGGAAGTATGGCAAGGGATCCGTCGGGCAACGCGTATTCCCTTATGTTGTTCAGGATATGATGCCTGAGTTTGATGAAAGGCACCTTCATGTTTCCGAAAAAAACGAATGCATGCACATCGAACCAGTCGTTTGACTCCTTCATGTTCATTTCCATCCGGATATTACCGGTGAAATATTTCTCCTTTAACTGATCCTGCACCACGGTAATGCCCGATTTTTCAAGGCCGGTCTTGTGCATACTGATCCAGTTGATGAGCTTGTGCTTTATTTCCAGGGCTTCTGCTTCATGCCATTCCTTTAAGACCTGGCGTTTCACTTCCTTTTCCTGTTCATCAGCAGAAGGTATATTTTCAGGCAACCGGAAGAAGGCCCCCTCTCCGTTGACCAGGCCGGTGCCGAGAATGGCCATAATTGCCTTTCCCTCCGCATCCTTGTCGCGTCTGATTTTCAGAAACCTCACCCGTTCTCCATCCAGTTCCATTTCGGTCGATCCTTCCTCGGGATCGTGATAAAGAAAGTCCCTGGATCCGTAACGGAATTTAAGCTTCAGTATCGGTCCCGCTGAAAGGTCCTGCTCCAGGCAGAGCATAGGTTCGCATGGATAGACCGGACTAAGCACATCAAAACCCTTCGCATTTACCTCGTACTGGTCAATTGCCGCATGCACGAATGATCTGAAGTACTTCATCTCAGTGCTTTTCGGAACATGAATGAATTCCTTGGTGATGAAGGGAGAAAGCTTGTTCCCGTCGATATTGCCGATGAACCTGTATAGACTTCCGCCAAGAAGTAAAATGGATGGTTTATTCACCAGTATCCTGGCATCCTTATTGAACAGTCCGAGGTTCTTCGAACCTGAACGCAGGGTAATGAAATATCGTATACCATCATCTCCTCTTTCGAAATGAAACACTGCCGATGCCTCATCTTCGGCTACATGAATGGCTTCATCCCGGATTGCATTTTTCCGTTTGCCTTTGAAGTGCAGGGGTATGTGGTTGGCCAGGATGATGTCATAACATCGGGCCATGTGTTTCTCAATGAAGGGGCGGATGAGTTGGCTGAAAACCTTAGGATCGGGATTTTTCAGAAATTCACTAGATTTGATATTACTCTTCGAGAACCTCCTGGTTATGCTCTCGTCGGAATATTCTGTGATATTTTCCAGCAGTTCAATTTCCGGTTTGCTCACCGCAATGTCATAATCCTTCACCGTGGTTTTATTCACTTTACGGAAGGAAAGAGACATCTGGTTTTCCTGTATCATGCTCACGACCCATGATTCAAAAAGATACCCCAGCGTTTCGTGTTCGCTGACCGTGAATACAAGTTTATATGTCTCTTTAATTTTTATCACATTAAATCCTGCAATGAATCAGGGAAGAGTGTTAAGCAAAAGGTAAACTGTAAAAATAAGAACATTTGCCCGATGAATCAAGAGGTATTGAAAATATTTTAGATAAAGACTATTTATCTGAATTGATGCAGGCTGGTCAGTGAATCCTATTGGGACAGTGATTCGCTGGTCACCCTTTGGATAAAAGTTAGCCAAACAAGGGTTGATATCTCAACTCTGATTAATCGTGCAGGGGTTGCAACCAATAGCTGAAGGAGTCCTTCTTATGAAAAATATTCCGGATAATGATTGATCTGTATAAAATTATTCATTATAGGTGTCACCGATCATTTCATCAGCTTGTCTTGCCAATGCAAAGTCTTTATCGCCAAGTCTAAAAAGATGTAAGAGGATTTTACAGATAGCCCATCACTTTATATGCGGCATATCCCACCATTTCACGGAAAAGCTTATCCCAATTGCGCAGGACAATCGATGAGGGCACGATAAGGTTTCCTATGTCATGTGCCTTATATTCGGGGAGCGTCAGTTGATCGGCCGGCCAGTCAATCACTTTTACGCCCGCCCTTTTGAAACAGCCATCTGCCCTGCGCATGTGCAAGGAAGAAGTGATCAGTACCTGTACCCCTGAGTCGGGTTTCAGGAGAGCCGCCGTATTCATGGCATTTTCGTGAGTATTTCTTGAATCGGGTTCAATCAGCAGGTCTTTTGCAGGGAAGCCATTTCTGAGCAAGTAATCTTTCAGGTAAATGGATTCCCTTTCCTCGGTGTAGATCACCGAACCGGAGCCGCTGGAGATCAATATTTTCCTGATGATACCACGGTGATACAGGTCCATTGCCTGCATCAGTCGGTCATTGCCTTCACCAAAAGTAAGCCGGTTATTATCCTCATCCCAGTCGGACATGCCCCCAAGCACGATACCGTAATAATATGGTCCGTGCAGATCGGTAAGCGGACGATAGGCCAATTCCCACTTGCTGACCGCCAGATTGCCGAGGAAAGGATTGGTAAAAATCAGCAGCAGGGCAAAAGAAACAATGAACATCCATTTTTTTCTTTTCTGGTTCCGGGTAATGATCCCATACAGCATGGCCGCCAATACACAAAATATTGGAGTGATGAGAAAACCCAGCAATTTGGAGAGAACAAAAAACATGAGTTGGAGGATTTAGAATAATTGCCGCAATGATAAGTCATAAACCAGAACAAATCAAGGGAAATCATAAACCCATTAGGGTGATTCGGAGTGAATATCGGGAAAGAAGAGCGGAAGATTAATCAGATGAAGATTCAAAGCATTTTCAACCAAAAGAAATTTATCAACGCATTTGGCAGTTTGCATTTAGCCAATGGCCTGATTTATCGGTGTTAAAGATTCTTCCCTCTTTTATATAAGTATGGTTCAGTTCTGATTGAATTATGATACCTTGGGCCTTGTGGGTCTTTGTGGCAAAAAGGATTCGAAGATTGGCAATAACTGTTTCTTATGGGGGATTACAATATCGGGTGGAGGGAAGTTTTTAGCAGGGGGAACTTAATCACGATTTTAAGCTTGGCATAAAGATTATACGATGGTCTAGCCATGTATCGGTTATCGTTTGTCTAAAGCAATACCCTGTCTATCAATGTTATCTGGTTTGTGTTATTGTAGGAAAATCAATTTCCCGCAACCCCAGATGATTCCCGTGTAGCGGGTTAAGCTCACCTGATGGGGTTCAGGAAGTGGGAATTTGTTCGAAGCCTGTGTTTGATATCTTCCAGTGGGATTGTCACGCATGCTTTGGCGCTACCTGGTACACGAATCCTTTGCCCGAGGTTCTTCTGATGTACAATTCAGAAATAATGAATACCCCGGATTATTTGTACTTTTGTTGAGGTTGAATGTAAAAATTTAAAATCAATGGGAAAAGTACTAGGTATGGGCAATGCCCTGGTGGATATCATGACCCGGAT
>JAKAMP010000141.1 GCA_021812865.1 Bacteroidota bacterium
CCACCTCCAGCCGGTCATAAGCATCCAGGTTGATGCCATTATAAATTACCCTGATCCTGTCGGGATTGATGAGTTGTGGATTGTTGGCAAGAATGGATCTCTTGGTTTCTTCGGAGTTGGCAATCATACCGGTAAGGATGTGACCAAATAGTAACCGGTTGAGAAAACTGTCGCGGATCGGTATGGAAACTCCCCTGCTGTATATTATATTAGGTACGCCGGCAAGAAAGGCAGCAATCCCGGCCACCTTCATGTCGGAAGGAAGATTCATCACTATGGTCATGACTCTTTCCCTGATAAACAGTCGCTTCAGCCTAATGAGTTTGAAAGGATTCAGAAAGCTGAGATTTGAAACCTGTACAGGGAATACCTTCATGTTGCCTTCACTCATCCGTTCATACAACGCGCTTTTCCGGTTGGTCACCATCATCGCTTTGTGGCCTCCCTGCTGTATGCGGGTGGAAATGTCGAAATACCATTTCTCCCCTCCCCCCCAGGTTACGGAAGAATTGAAGAAGCAAACGGTCTGCAGGGCTTCTTTTTTTCTTTCCATCATCAGCCAGCGCAGCTTCACGTATTTCAGGAAGGTTTCGAAGGCTGAATTCCTGCAGACAATCAGGCCGTAGAAGCCGTCGAGGAACCCGCCCCTGAGAAAATAATCCCTGAAGAATCGCCAGAGGGGACTTACAAATATCCTGAAGTAGCCAGAGGTTCTGCCATTTTCATAATAATTCGCAGCAATGATATCGGTGTACCGGTTGATCCGGTCAACGTGGTCATGAATCGATTCATAGGAATAATGATACAGCCTACCCCTGAGTCTTTTCCGCTTTGATCCCTTGTAGAGGATAAACACATCATGAGGATTCACTCCCCCCCAGCGCCCTTTCCGGCTGTCCCACAGGCGCAGCTTGCGCGACGGGTACCAGCTTGAAAACCTGATCCATTTTCCGCAATAGGAAGTGAGCCTGCTGAAGTTGTACCCGTCGGCATCCCAGTGATTCTTTACTTTCAGGATTGATTCTCTCAGTTCCGGGGAGATTTCCTCATCGGCATCGAGCGAGAGAATATGAGGATACAAAGCCTGGGTAATGGCGAAATTTTTCTGCTGGATGTGACCGACAAACTTGTTCTGCACGAAGCGCGCACCGAGGGACTGGCATATTTCCCTGGTCCTGTCGGTGGAATACGAATCTACCACCACGATGTCATCGGCAATCTCTTTCACAGAGAGGATGCATCGTGCAATGTTTTTTTCCTCGTTGAAGGTAATAATGACGACGGATAATAGCGGCATAAACAAAATTATTCCTGGTAATATACTCGGTTCACTCTCCCTGAAACAGATGTCAGAATCTCATATGGAATGGTATTCAACTTCCTGGCCAGGTCATTCACCGGCAGGCTGTCACCGAAGATGATCACCTCGTCACCCTCTTTGGCATCGATGCCGGTAATATCGATCATGCACATATCCATGCAGATGTTGCCAACCGTGGGCGCTAATTTGCCATGAACAAGAAAGCCGGCGGCTCCTTTTCCCAGCCTCCTGTCCAGTCCGTCGGCATACCCGATAGGGACAGTGGCTACGCGGGTATCTCTCTCTGCCTTGAAAGCCCTGTTATATCCCACCGTATCGCCCTGTTTCACTCTGTGAATCTGAGAAATAAGGCTTTTGAGTGTACCAATCTGCCTGAGCCGGGCATGACTGCTTGTGCTGATGCCATACAGACCAATGCCTAAACGCACCATATCGAACTGGGCATCGGGAAATCTTTCTATTCCTGCCGAATTAAGGATATGCCTTAGAAAAGGATAAGGAAGGGCCTGGCGCAGAATACCGGTCATATGTTCAAACCGTTCAATCTGCCGATGGGTGAAGGCATCTTCAGCCGGATCTTCGCTTGCCACAAGATGCGAAAATACCGAACGAACCCTTAGGCGACCGGCAGTATTCAACAAGGTATGCAGGCTCTCCATTTCTTCCTCCTCAAACCCGAGCCGGTGCATGCCCGTATCGAGCTTGATGTGCACCGGGAAATCCTTTGTCCCCCGCAAAGTAAGAAAATGTATGAACTGCTCCAGCAGGCCCTGGCTATATATTTCCGGTTCTAAGTCATAGTCGGCAATGGCTTCAAATGAGCGTACTTCAGGATTCATCACCATAATGGGCAGCCTTATCCCTGCTCTCCGCAGTTCAACTCCCTCATCGGCATAAGCCACGGTAAGGTAGTCGATCTTGTGAAACTGAAGCATATTGGCGATCTCGAAGGTGCCGCTGCCATAGGAAAGGGCTTTCACCATAGCCATCATGCGGATTCCCGGTTTGAGGAGCGAGCGGTAATAGTTGAGGTTGTTCACCATGGCATTCAGGTTGATTTCAAGCCTGGTGGCATGCGTTTTCAACTCAAGCGCCTCAACGATCCTCTCGAACATGAATGTGCGCGCCCCTTTGAGCAGGATCGCCTCATTCATGAATCGGGAAGCCGAATAACGCTGCATAAACTCATCCGTACTGGCATAGCATTTTGGCGAAGGAAAAAGAGAGGCGTACCGGCTAACCGAGGGGCCAATACCGATGAACCGGCTGATTCCTTTTGAACGAACCAGATCGGCCACCTCCCTGTATAACTGGTTTTCCGGTTTCCCGGATTGTAAAATATCTGAAAGAATAAGGGTTTTATTGGGATTCTGGTTCTGCTGGAGCAGGAAATCGAGCGCAACAATGAGTGATACGAAGTCGGAATTGTAGCTATCGTTAATGAGTGTGCAGGAATTGATGCCTTTTTTCAGTTCGAGCCGCATGGCCACCACGGGGAGTGTGCGGAACCGGCCTGACACCTCCTCCGTAAAGAGATTCATCTGCTGCAGGAGGAGCCAGCAATGAACGGCATTTTCAACCGAAGCATCATCGCTGAAGGGAATGGTAATTTCTGCCTGCTGTTCCTTATATTTCCCTCTTATGGTGGTATAGGCCGTCTTTTTCTCAGTCAATACAATCTCCATCTCGGCCCCGGGATTCCGTGACCAGCGCACCAGCTGGGTGGAGGTATGAGCAAATGCCTCGCGGATAAGGCGATCATTGAATTCATTGTCGCTGCAATAAACAAGGGTTCTGGCGTTTCTGAACAAAACCAGCTTTTCCCGGAGCTTTTGCTCGTGACTGGAAAAGTTTTCCTGGTGTGCCTCACCCAGATTGGTAAACAGCCCAATATCTGGCTGCAGCACCTTCTCAATTCTTTCCATTTCGCCGGGTCGGGAAATTCCTGCCTCGAAAATACCGAGCTCCGAACCAGGTTCAAGCAGAAGTACCGACAGGGGAACCCCAACCTGTGAGTTGTAGCTCTTGGGACTTCTCACGATCTGCCGGTCACTGTCAATCAGGTAGGCCAGCCATTCTTTCACAATGGTCTTTCCGTTGCTCCCGGTAATCCCCACAACGCGCGCCTGGTGATGTTTCCTGTGATAGGCTGCCAGCGATTGCAGTGCTTGCATGGTATCCCGTACAAGGATGAAATTACCCCCGCCGCTTACCAGGCTTGCTTCGGGTGGTTCACTTACAAGGAAATGACGCACACCCAGTTCAAACAGCTCGGATATAAACCGGTGCCCGTTGTGTCGTTCTCCCTTCAGGGCAATGAAGAGCGACTCTTCCGATTTTACGGGACTCCGGCTGTCGGTAAACACGGAATGAATCATTCCTTTTCCTTCTCCCTCCAGCTTGCCAGAGACTATACGGGCTATTTCTGAAAAAACATAGAATAGCATCTTGATCAGACTGATTTAACCAATATTGCATTTCCCCAAGGCCTGGCGGTATATGAGACCGGTGACTCATAATTCTCCCCTGGCATGAAAAATGTTATATAAATACTTAATTTTACAAAAATAAGCAAAGCTATTCTTCTTTTAATTATCAGCCATGGAGTTTACAAGCACACTGCAGTCGGCTCTATTTGAAATCCAGGAGGTGAAAGATTTACTTACCCGCTTCATGGAAAAGAAAGAACTGTCGAAAATTGAAATAGACCTTGCCATGTCAAAGATGAGGAATATTTATGAATTGCTCCTCATCCTCGAAAAGCTTGGATATAAAACAGAAGGTGCGCCTACAGAGAAGGGGGCTACGGTGCAAGCCGGTCAGAAAGTACCCGGGGAACCAGTGGTTGGTATGGCAAAAACCGTGAAACAGACTGTTTCTGCCGAGAAAAAGGCCGTAAAAAAGCAGGCTCCGCCAGTTGAAGAGGAAGAAATTGAAATGAAAGCCCCTGCAAAATTCGAAACCAGGCCGGTTCAGGAGCAAGCAAAATCTGTGGGAGAGACTTCCGGAAAGACTAAAAAGCCGGAGATCATTGCCGAAAAGCTTGGATCCCAAACTAAAATGCTTCATGATGTTTTATCGGAAACGGCCAACTCGGGACATAAAGACCTCTCTTCGATACATCAGTCAAGACCCATCAAAAACATAGAAGAAGCCATCGGTATCAATGACAAGTTCCTGTTTATCAAAGAACTATTCAGCGGAAACGCAGAGGCATACAGAGAAGCCATTGATTACCTGAACCGTGCTGCCGATTTCAACACAGCCTATCAGTATATCGAGCATCATTTTGAATGGGATATGGAAAGTGATGCGGCACAAAAGCTGCTCGACCTGGTAAGAAGAAGGCATATTTCCGCCCAACATGAGTAAGCTTATCCTGGTTCCCACTCCTATTGGAAATCTTGAAGACATAACTTTCAGGGCCTTGAGGGTACTGAAAGAAGCCGACCTGATCCTTTGCGAAGACACGCGCACATCGCAGGTTCTGCTGAAGCATTATGATATCCAGAAACCGCTGAGAAGTTACCATAAATTCAATGAGCACAGGTCGGTCGGCTCCCTGCTCGATCTGCTCAGGAATGGACAAACCATTGCCCTGATCTCCGATGCCGGCACGCCCTCCATTTCCGATCCCGGCTTCCTTATCGTAAGGGAGTGCCTTAAGGAGAATATTCCCATAGAATGCCTGCCGGGGGCTACTGCACTTATCCCGGCCCTTGCGGTGAGCGGGTTGCCCAGCGAGCGTTTTTGCTTCGAAGGGTTCCTTCCGCAGAAAAAGGGGCGCCATACCAGGCTCCAGGAACTGTCAATGGAAGAAAGGACCATGATCCTGTATGAGTCGCCTTTCCGTATAGCAAAAACCCTTGAAGAACTGGCCGCTGTGCTCGGTCCGGACCGCCAGGTATCGGTATCAAGGGAACTCACAAAAAAATTTGAAGAAACCATCCGGGGAACCCTGCAAGAAGTGGCCACCCACTTCAAATCCTTTACGCCCAAAGGAGAATTCGTTATCGTGGTTGCCGGCAGAAATTAACCCCTGATCAGTTTCTTTCCTTTCTTGTACGAAAACGTACACAAGCCTTCACAAGCGTTCAATACTTTGTTTTATCCGTTTCATGTATTTAATTATATTATATTGATTTATAATTATTTACATACTTTGGCACATTTAATGTAAATTACTTGCCAAACAACAAACAATCCACGGAGGATAAAACCATGAGAACACAAAAAAACAACACCAGAAAACTGATCCAGAGTGTAGCCATTGCCCTGATGATGCTTTCAGTAGCCAATGTGGCATCGGCCCAGAAAAACAGCAGACACCATAATCATTACCGCACCGATTTCATCAAGCAGATGGTGTATCAGCTGTCGAATGAAGTGATGGAAAAAACGGGTTTCATGAGGTATGCAAGGCAGACATCTAATGACAACCGTCAAGTGGTTCTGGCAAGCTATACCCTTCCCTTGACTTCAGGTTCCGTGGGTATTGAAAACGAAATGAATCTTCAGTCGCTTGAAACCGAACTTACTGCAGCGGTTGATGTATACAGCCCCGCCAAAATAGAGACATCGGAAAACTGCGAATGCCAGGACGCTGAACTGGAAAACGCCATGATCCAGGCTGCTGCTCCTTACCATGCGACCAACCTCTCTTTCGAAGAATGCAATGAAACTGCTGAGCAGGAACTGGAATGCCTTCTTACCCAGGCTGTGAGCCCTTATACGCCTGCCGAATATGATAATTGTGACACAGAATCCTACCAGGACGAACTGAACCTGAATATCAGCTCAGCCTTCCAGCCCTACCAGCCCGGCGACTATGCCATGGAAATCAACAGCAACGACAGAATCAATGTTGAAGATCCTCTTGAACAGGCCATGATCGCCGCTGCAGGCTTACTGGTAAGATACTAATCAGCGTTCTCTCATCCAATATATCCTCCTCCTTTACTGATAACCCGGATGCCAGGCACCCGGGTACTTTTTTTAACCTTTCAGATACAACCCTGGCCGCATGCCTTATCATAATTTTCAACGGCAGTTTCCAAAACTTGCCAGCTGTTTTCCCGGATTGAAGGAATCCCGTCCCGATCGCCACTATGCCCTATTTTTATGCATCCGGGGAAACGATTTATAACGCATATCATTATTCATCAAGCTATTACACAAGGATATTAATTTTCATCTTCTCTCAGGAATGTTCGTCTTTGAACACAAACGATCAAAACCGTTCAATTCCCGGCTACCCTGAGCGGCTGCAAATAAATGTAAAATACTGTATTTCTGTTATTTACACCATATGGCATAAAAAATGAACCTTATGGGTACAACCCTATCTATCGGAGGATAAGAAAATGAAAACCCAACGAACCCATTTACTGAAAGTCACAGTTACCCTGGTTTCCCTGGTAATATTCGTTTCCATCTCAGCCCTCAGGGCACAGGACAATCATTATAAGCCCGATTTCATCAGGCAGATGGTTTACCAACTTTCGTCTGAAGTGATTGACCGTTCAGG
The DNA here is from genome assembly GCA_021812865.1 of Bacteroidota bacterium. Taxonomy (GTDB): domain Bacteria; phylum Bacteroidota; class Bacteroidia; order Bacteroidales; family JAAYUG01; genus JAKAMP01. The sequence goes on from JAKAMP010000141.1 coordinate 6,849, forward strand.
ACTGATCAAACTTACGATGAAGCAGTCCGAAACCCATTTAAACGAAGAGATGCTCATTCACTGGAATATACCTGTCAACCATCCAGTATATTCATCCAGTACCGATGAATCGGAAAGAATGCCCCTGGAAGAATTTCTTCTGAAAGCAGCCCAGTCATACCAGGCCGCGACAAGTTTTGATTACGGGAACGAGCAGGCAGATCAACCTACAGACGTTGGGAGCGAACTGGAAGAATTGCTCATCAGGGCGGCCCGGCCATATGATCCGGGATCTTTCTC